>DGQJ01000172.1 GCA_002389705.1 Bacteroidales bacterium UBA4417 | reverse complement strand
ATATTTGGATAAAGGAAATTTATTCAAGTCCTGATTTAATGAGTTAAAATATTGGGTCAGAAGTCAGGAGTCGGAAGCGCCCTTTAAAAACAATTACTTACATGCAAATACCTGGTTTTATGACGATTAACGCCAATTAATCTGGGTTCCATCAAAAAAGGCAATGTAATATTTAGGACACTTCCAACTCCCGACTTCCGACTTCTGACTTCTGACTTCTGACTTCTGACTTCCGACTTCCGACTTCCGACTTCCGACCAAATGCATAAAAGCACAAATCCTCAATCATAACCAAAAATTTGGTAACATTTGCGGAGCATTTGAAGCTACAACCCTGTGCAATTTTGCAGCATAAATTTTAACCCTTTATGTTATGAAAAAGCACATCATTCTTTTTGTTGCCTTGATATCATTTGCAACAACCATTTCGGCACAATCCGATTCAGCCAGCGGAACCTTCTGGAAACCCATCCCCCGTAACTACGAAGTAGAACAGGCATTTGAAGTGGAAAGCCTTGTACCTATGTTTTTTACCGGCGGTTATCACTTTGCAGTTTGCTACCGGTATAACAAATTCAGGTTCAGGGCAAGTGTTATAAATGGCGGAACCTACAATGCCGACACCCAGGCCACAGGTGATGTTGACGAAGGATACAAACGGTATTACACTACATCACCGGGATTTTTCTTCGGATATAATGTTTGGAAAAACCTGGAACTCTATGGTTATTATGAAAGACACACCTTTGAAGTTGAGCAGATGTCAACAGGCGAAAAACAGGACCTCCCGTCGAACGATTTTGGGATTGGAATCAGTTACCAGTTTTTCTTTGGCCGTACCTTTTATATACAACCAGGCATTCACAGTTATTTCAGGGCCGAACAAAGTATAAATTTCGCCAATGGCGGAACGTATACCATTCCTACCTTCGAACTATCGCCGGTAGTAAGGATCGGGGCACGGCTCTGGCGGAAATACTGATTCAAGTATTGCAACCGCGGCTAATAAATGAATGCTGAATGGTTTCATTAAAACGAACCGGTTAATAAATCGCAACGCCGGGAAGCAATTATGATCAGATAAAATCATCACGACATTCCCATTGCTCTCAAATCCAGAAAAGAACTGCATCAGTCTCTGTGATGGTAAGTAAAGACTTTATACACCAACATCCCTGAAATGAAATTCTGAAGTAATATTTCAATCAATGAATACCATATCAGCGCCTCCGGTAACATCCCGATGGTATAAATCATAGGAATTATCCCGCCAAACAGGAACAGCACCGAACCTGTTTCAAAAATTTTCCACTTGTTATCAGGCATTGCTTTTAATAAAAATGGCACTACCGACAAAGTAATTAGTACGCCACGGAATAAGATAATCTTTATCAGTACTGCGCCTTCGGGGATATGAAGCCCACTGATACCGGATTCGTAAAATGAATGTGTAAACAAAGTATAATTCAGCCAGCCCCACACATAATAGCTGACCATATACACCGCTGCACCCACCAGAATCTTTACCGTCAGCGACTTATCCGAGTTTGCAACTGCTTCGGTTGTTGCGGTAGAAAGTTGTTTGCGAAACAATAAAACGACTGTTAGTGAAAACACACTGCTGATTAAAAGGTGCTGCACAAATAATGACATTAACACAGAACCGGTAATATAATCAGGTGTAAAAATAGCTCCTTCAATAGCAACCGAAATATTGCTAAAAAAAATGAATGAAAGCAATAATCAGGAAAATAGATAATCTGCTCATTCTGTATTTTGTAACCAGATAAAGGGCAAACGCAGAGCCAATCAGACCCAATAGAATTAACTGAATAAACGAAACCTGCCGGCTTGCTTTGAGTTCAGGAAAATGAAGACCCAACGCGATCAGGATGCCGGAAATTAACATCACTTCCAGCATATAACACACTACAAGTAATGAAGTTAATGCAACAGTGCCGATTGTTTTTTCATTTGATTTTTGTTCCGTAAGCAGGTTTTTTATTTAGTGCAATTATCAGTTAAATTAAGATCTTTAGCTGGCAAGGAATCTCATATGGAAATTTTTAATAAAATTTCCCAATTGTACACATATTCATCTCATTAAGAATTACCGGAAGCAGGTTTAAAATTTTATGGACTTTTCTTAGTGCTAATCGATAACATTACCCTGTCCTTCTGACAGCCAAGTAACAATACTACCTGTGAACTGTTTGTTTTGAAGCATAATCATTTTGCAACTGCGATGCCAAGTGCATAAAAGTTGCCGTTGGCATCGCCGAAATAAAGGGTATGATCATCGGGCAGCGGACTGGAAAGTATGGATCCCAGGGCAAGGATTTTCTTTTCCGATTCTTTATAATTTTCGCCATACAGGGCAAAGTCGTTGCGGAAACTATCGTCGGCATTATAAATTCCTGAGTAATTCTTTTTACTTTCTTCGGTTTGAAAAACCCTGTTTACTTTCCCGGTTTCGGGGTTCACGAAATACAGCTTACCGTTAAAGCATCCAAATGCTATCTCGCCACCGGCCACGCAGGCAGTTCCGTACACGCGCATATTCAGCGGAAGGGTCCATTTCACTTCGCCGGTTTTGGCACCCATGCAGTAAAAACGATGTGAGTCGGAGGTGCCAAAATATATGTTGCCACCATACGCCAGGGGCGTGGCAATAATCCAGCTCCCCAACTCCTTCATATTCCATTTACCGGTGCCGGTTTTTGCATCCAGGGCATAAATATTGTAGTCGCGGCTACCAAAAATCACCATATTGTCAACGATAACTGCAGCTTTCTGTATTTCGCCAAGCGGAAAATAAGCATCGCCCACGGTTTTGAATTTCCACTTTAGTTTTCCTGTTAAAGCATCGAGGGCATAAAAATTACCATC
>DGQJ01000246.1:14863-17548 GCA_002389705.1 Bacteroidales bacterium UBA4417 | reverse complement strand
TGCTGAACCAGAAGAAAATCAGCTCGATGGGCGACCTTGAACAACTGCGCAATGCCGGCCCAGGCGAAGGTAATGTGCTGCGCAACCGCCTCACCAACGCCCCCTACAATTCAATGGGCGATTTGCTGCAACTGGCTATCATAGCAGCTGATATTACAACACAAAGCAAGATCGTTTTCCCCGAAATGGCGTCCTTGTTTTATGCAAATCCCGAAAAGGCCAATCCTGCTGACTTTGCCAGGGCATCCATGTCGATACCTTTCTTTTTCCAGCCTTTCCGTATCAGTAATATTCCTTCAGGACCCGACTCCTGGCAGAAATGGAATGAGAAAACCGGATTAAATGCATCGGTGCCTTCGGAAGTGCTTTTTATGGATGGCGGAATTATCTCAAATTTCCCTATCGATATTTTCCATACCAATAACAAAGTACCCGATTCGCCAACATTCGGTGTGAAAATTGGACTCGATAAAGTAGAGATCAACCAGAATAAGAAATTCTTCAGCCTGATCGGGTCTGTTTTTAATACAGCGAGGTTTTCGTCGGATGATAATTTCCTGCGAACCAACCCCGATTTCAGGAACCTGATCGGGTATATTAATACCGGGAATCACAACTGGCTTAATTTCGGGTTAACTGATGAAGCGAAGATCGATTTGTTTATCAGGGGAGCTCAATCGGCTTCGGAATTTCTTAAAACTTTTAACTGGGAAAAGTATAAGAAAATACGGGAAGTTAAAAAGGAACTTTATGCCTGATTATACCCGGTTTACAGTTCAATCATGCCTGTAACTGCCCTATAATCGAGGATCGGGACTATTGCCGGGCTCAGATTAAAGCCCTCAATTAACAATGGCTTTTTGTAACTTTGTCACCCCAACGGGAGGCAAAGTTACTTTTTTTAAGCGTGAAGACTTTCTGCATTTTCGTAGCCTGTGCCTGTTTTTGAACCGTTTATTTTTGCAAATGAGAAAAATTATACTTCCGTTTTTTGCAACACTTGTTTCTGTTAGCGGGTTATTTGCTCAAAACACGCTTTTCGACAATTCGAGGGTTTCAGCTGTGTATATCGAAATTCCTGCCGATTCTCTCAGCTGGCTGATGGACAATGTGCTTACCGACCATTATTGTAAAGTCACTTTTGTGTACAATGATGGCGCAAACAGCGATACCTTGCGCCAGGTGGGATTCAGGCTGCGCGGAAACACTTCACGTTTTTCGAAAAAGAAATCGTTTAAGATCAGTTTTAATGAATATGTTCCGGGCCGCAGGTACCAGGAAGTGAAAAAAATAAACCTGAACGGCCAGCACAACGACCCGACTCTGATTCGTGAAAAACTGTTTTACGACAGCTGGAAAAANNAGCGGCAACCTTTATAAATGTACTTATCCAGCCGAACTCGGGTATCGCGGAAGCAACCAGCAACTTTATAAAGATGTGGTAAGCGGATCATCAACCGGTGGACGTGCCTACGATTTGCAAACCAATGAAATTACCGATGATTACACGGACCTGGTAGCACTCATCACGGCACTGAACCAACCAGTGGATGCAAATTTCACCGGCCTGGTTTCGTCACTGATCAATATCGACGGATTGTTAAAAGCGTTTGCTCTGGATGTGGCATCAGGCAACTGGGACGATTATATGTACAATATGAACAACTACTTCCTGTATCATAACAGTGCTACCAGCAAATTCGAATTTCTGTCGTACGATACCGATAACACTTTTGGTGTGGATTGGGTGAACCGCGACTGGGCAACCCGCAACTGCCTCGACTGGTATTCGCACAGCGGACCCAGGCCCCTGGCCGAAAAAGTACTATCAATCCCTGAATTTAATACCAGGTACCAGCGCTATCTCGATACTATCGCCCGGCAAATCATAGACCCAGTTGTGATTTTTCCGCATATCGATTCGCTGAAAGCGCTTATAATTGATGCCGTTGCTGCTGATACCTACCGCACCCTCGATTATGGCTATACCATGAACGATTTCGACAATGGTTTCATCAAACAGGTTGATGGCCATACGCCATATGGGATAAAGCCTTTTTTAACAACCAGGTATAACACCTTGTTGCAACAATTACCGTTTACTTCGGTTGCATCGGGGAATAACAAGTTAAGTGGGGCCGTTTTATATCCAAACCCTGCAACGGAAAGCGTATCGCTTAGTATGCCTGCTTCCGGTAAAATTCGTACAGTGCAGATATATGACATGCAAGGAAGTTTGAAAAAAGAATTTGTTTTCGGCACTAACCAGCCGGAAGTTGTATTTTTAATTTCTGATTTGCCAAAGGGCATTTATATGCTGATGTTACAAGCGAGCAGGGAAACCGAGTATATAAAATTTGTGAAAAAATAGGCAAGGCTGAAGATTTCCGCTTCGGGTAGCAAATAATTAAGTTGAATAACCTTCTGGGATGTGGAACCGATATCGCAGCCCTTTAAAAACAAAAATCCGCAAAGCAGGGTGGCGTTGAGGATTTTTGTTTAAAATAGTCAGGTTTACCGAAGGAAACTCCTGATTTCGGAATTATAGTCAACAATAATTGCTTGCCATTCATCCAGCATATGCTGCCAGCTGTCAGCCCCATAAAGTTTTTCGTAAGCTGCTTTTGCACCTGGATCTTTCGACCATTCATCAAACGAGTTGAAACTCCATAATATTGATACATC
>DGQJ01000246.1:11381-14802 GCA_002389705.1 Bacteroidales bacterium UBA4417 | reverse complement strand
TCAATTGTTGACGACCAGTCGGCTGCATGTCCGCCTTCTTTGGTCGGGCGCGAATCGATAGAAGCATAAGTGGTTGGTCCGAATACCCATACGTACCAGCCGGCCTTTTCGCCATATTCAACTTTCCGCAAACCAGCTTTATATGGTCCCTCGGGGTGAAATTTTGTGTCGTGGGCTTTTACGGCAGCTTCAAATTTGTCTTCCATACCCCGTTTAGGCATGATATACATGGTTTCGGTAACCATCACTGGTTTTTCGGAACTGCTTTGCGCGAAAACGCTGCAAACAGCAAATACAATAATACCTGTAAGCGTAAGACTTTTCTTCATAAAACTGATTTTTAGAGGTTAATACTATAGTAAAGGTAATACATAATTAATGTTAATTTAGACTAAATAAAAATAAAAAATACAACCTGAAATTTTATAATTGATTTAAAGTCAATACAGTTATAGCATACAGGCGAAGTGTGCTCCACTTTTTCCTGTCACAATATTTGTTAAAATAAAATTATCAGTGACATTTACGAACTTATCCCTGAAACTGCAGTAGCGTATTTTGACGAATCAGGAACATGGGGTGTTATTCGCAGGTTAAAATTGTGGTTAAATTTTACGATACACTTGCCTGAGCGATTTTGTTACTTCGCAGGCAAAATCTTCCAGGGCTTTGTTGTTGAGACCCTGCGCGGCAGCATCGGGATTTATGATTGTAATTTCTACCTTTTCGTCATCGTGTTGCTGAACAATCACATTACAAGGCATCATAACACCAGCCTTGTTGTCGGTAAGCAGTGCCTTATGTGCAAACAAAGGGTTACAGGCTCCTAATATGCGGTAAGGCCTGAAATCGGCATCAATCTTCTTTTTCAGCGTATCCTTTACATCAATCTCGGTAATGATTCCGAAACCATATTCTTTCAATATAGCGGTTACATGAGCAATGGCATCATCGAAAGCCATATCTACAAATTTTGTAAAATAAAGGTTCATGATTTTGAAGATTGGGTGGTTTGAAGCAAATTTAGATATTTCCTGGCTTAATTAACTCCATTGATAGTTTTATGTTTACTGGTTGAACAGCATAATTGCAGACAATTGGTTTTTTAATTTTACCAATCCGATTGGTCTAATGCTATGTTTTTATTCGCTTACGTTTAATCTTTGGGGAATCAAACTGGTTTTTGCGAATCCTGCAGTATTTTATTTTCACTCAAAGCCATTATCTATCTTAACGTTCCCGCCTTTTTCGAACTGCAAAATGATTTCCGCCTGGTTGGCAGCGTTAAGTTGCTTCATACCAGTTGAATTGCGGATTACGTATGTTGGAAACGGTAACCTGATCCTGGCAGTGCCGCCCTGTGGCGCTTTGATTGAAATGGATTGAATGCTACCTTCCTTTTTGGTGGCCGATACCAGGAACGCGCCTTCAGTCCGTAGGTTTGTAAATGAAATATCATTCCATACCTGTGGAACAGCCGGGAAAATCCGGATCAGCCCGTTGTGGCTTTGTAACAGCATTTCCTGGATGGCTGAGGCAAATGCAAAATTGCCTTCGAGGGTAAAAGGATCGTAAGTGTAGTTGCTGTGCCCGGCTTTACACTGGTCGCCATTGAGGTGAAAACTGTTTGGTGAGCAGAAACAGGACGCAAAGATATTTAGCGTTTTGGCTGCATCGTCGCCACGATACATTCGCGCATACATATTTGCAAGCCAGCTGAAAGAGTAACCACACCATTGCGATGTACCGTTTTTTTCGAGCCGTTTGATGCTGTTTTCGATTAACGGTTTATCGGCATTGTCATCGAAATTGAGCATACCCAGTGGATGAAAAGCCATGAGGTGCGAAAAATGCCGGTGTGATTCGTTGAGCGGAAATCCTTTTGCTACACTGAGTCCGCCGGTTTCATCGGTGGCATAATTACCGAATTGTGCCAGGATGGTTTGCCAATGTTCAGCTTCTTTGGGGTGGTTCATTTCGAGGGCAAGCTCTGCCGCTTTTTCGAAAGTAAAACGACAAAGGGCAAGATCAAAGTTGGTCATATCCAGGAACCAGGCATCAATGCTGTTATCCCTGAACTCCGGGCTCGAACTCATAGGCAGCGCCCGTACTCCATCTTTTAAAACGGTTACCTGCTCCAGGAATGTTGCCGTTTCCTGAAACCACGGATAGGCCTGGTTTTTCAGAAATTCCCGATCCATGGTATATCGCCATTGCAAATAGAAATGTTGCGAAAGCCATGCGCCAACAGTAGGAGAGAGGGAATACATATGCCAGCCTCCCATGGCTGAACCTGCTAATGTTGCGACACCTGGTACATTTAAACCACCGGCACCAAAAACTCTAGCAGCATATTGTTCAAAATCGGGTTTATGCTGCCAGAGCCAGTCGGTGAACACGGCGCCTTCCTCCGGATGATTGCCCGCATACGATGGCCAATAGCTTAACTGCGTATTGAGGTCGCTGTGCAGATCGCCTTTCCAGGGCGGAAGCTTACCGTTATCTGCAGTCCATACAGCCTGCAGCGTAATGGGTGGTGCCCCTTTGCGGGATGCAGCCCCGAACTTATACATTTCGAGATAGTATTGTTTTTCGAGCAGAGGATCCGGAATTGATACCACCGACTGTTCCCAGTATTGCTGCCACCATTTCTTGTGAGGTATTGCACTTTCTTCAAAACTGGTTTTGATGGCCTTTTTTACCATTTCTCCTGCCGAAGCCACTTTGGGTTTATCGGTAAAATGCGATGTTATGGTAAAGCATCCTTCGGCCCCGGTTTTTGTGCTGATAAAATCAACGGCAGCTTCGTATTCAAACGTTTTCCATCCTTTCTGTCGGTACATGGTCAGGTTTTTACGCGTAACAATTTCACCTTCCGGGTAACCAAGCCGGCGTAAATCGCTGCCGCCAACTACTTCGTTTTCACTGGCTTTTATCGAATTTTGAACATATCCGGGTGCTTTCAGCATGGGCATAGGTGGAGTACCTTGCCATTTGTAACGGGCCAAAGGCTGGGTGGCGTCCACAAATACACTGAAAGTGGTTCCATTCTTCCATTTAATGGTGCAAATTGCGGTGGCGATATCCAAAGTTGCAGATTCTACTTCGCCCAGATTGCCAATTTCGAATTCAATGGCCGCCCCGGGAATTTTGGTAGGTGCGGCATCGCGGTCGTAGGGCTCATCAGCAACTTTCCAAACCGAATCGAAATCGCCCGAAAGCCTGTGCTGGTAAGCCCATTTGTAGGTATATTTATCGATATCGGCTGTTGGCCTGAGATCCCATAAATCTGCCCTGTCAACCGAGAGGCGCAGCATTCCGTCATGTTGCCACACCAATACACCTATCATTCCGTTTCCCAACGGAAATCCGTGGTACCACCTTTCGGGGATACTGCCGAAAGTGAGGTTTGCATTTGCAG
>DGQJ01000246.1:10135-11274 GCA_002389705.1 Bacteroidales bacterium UBA4417 | reverse complement strand
AGTTTGTAATCAATCTGCATCTTATCATTTTCGATCTGAATTTCAAAACAGAGATTATTTACCTGTCCCGGGAAACGTGCGGCGAGTTCGCCCAGCATCAGGTCGTGCGTAGCGAATAGTCCAACCGACTTGTAATGAAGCAGTTGCTCAATCAGCGCTATGGACCCGGCTTGTTTGTCCCTGGAGTTGGTGCCCTTTAAAATTTCGTCCAGCAGTATAAGTTTCTTCTTCCCGCTTTCCAGTTCGTCAATAATCTGTTTCAATCGTTTGAGTTCGGCATAAAAGTACGATTCGTGTTTCACCAGCGAATCGCTGGTACGTATACTGCTGTGAATTTGTATGGGGTAAAAATCGAGTTTTGAAGCGCATACCGGGGCTCCCGCCATGGCGAGGATGTAATTAACCCCGATGGTTCTCAGGAAGGTGCTTTTACCCGACATATTTGCGCCGGTTATGATGGCAAACTGGTTCCAGCCTTTGATGCGGATGTTGTTTGTAACACGCTGTCCGGCAGCAATGAGCGGATGCCCCAGGTTTTCAGCCGTAAATTCAAAATCATTTTCAACGTTCAGCGGGTAGGCATAATCAGGATGGTTATATGCGAAATTTGCCAGGCTGCTTAAAGCATCTACTGTGGCAATAGACTCGAACCAGGCGGGTAAATAATCTTTATTTTGTTTCTTCCATTTTTCAACCTTAAGCAGTAAATGCAGGTTGAACATAAACAACCCGTTCAGGAATATGGAAACCAGGATGTTCAGGTTCGAATCCATGTATTTCAGGATAACTGAAAGCTGGTGAATGGATTTTGATGGACTAAGACCTTCGCTGGTTACCAATTGATTATGAACATTTTTAAGATATTTGGCTTTAAAATCTGACTTTTCAATCAAAACCAGGCATTGGGCAATTTTATTCAGTATTTTACTTTTCGAAGTAATACTGTTATGTACCTGCATGGTTTGCCTGGCATATAAAAAAACAATGATCAGCTGTATGACAACCAGCACAACCGGAAATGTGATTATTCCTGCCAGTGATAATATTATGCAGGTGAAAGTAACAGCGGGTAATCCGAAAGCAAGAATCCGCAACAATTTCAGATTGCGTACCGGGCTTTCGCTGTCGAGCCACGATGA
>DGQJ01000246.1:0-10066 GCA_002389705.1 Bacteroidales bacterium UBA4417 | reverse complement strand
CCGAAAATATCCAGGTCGTGCGTATAATCGTGCGATGGATCAATAAACTCGTTCCCGGGATCAAATGCCTCGTAATTTCCTTCCAGGGCGTCAACTTCTTTTTGGTTTATCCCAACCAGGATTTCCAATCGCTTGATACGCTTTTTAAGCTTACTGTCTATCAGGCTGAAAATTACAAAAGCAACAAAAGCTGAGCATGCAAAAATGGCCGGTATTACTGATTGTATCACAAGGTACCGGTAAACAAGGAAAGCAAACAGTAAAAATAACCCTAGCCGGAGAGCAGGCAGGCTTTTTTGTTTTTTTTCCAGCATTTGTTTTTCCCCTGAAAAGGTGGCTATACGTTGGGAATAATCAGGTTCACGGTTGGTCATATTAAAAAGCAGTAAACTGAGCGTAAAGGTAGAATTTTTGTGCATCCCGAAAAATGAACCATTTCTTTTGTTTCTCAGTTTCTGTTTCTCAGCCTTGTTAATACATAATTTCTGCTATTCCCCCGAGCTTTAAAATCCCGGTTTCTACAGGTATCTTCGGTCCTTCACCAGCGGAAGTTTTGCCATTTTTTCAACTTCAACGCTTGGGAATCCGAATTCTTCTACAATTTTTCCTTTGATCAGGTATACGCCTCGTCCTTTAAACGGGTATTGTTTAGCCGATTGCGGGAAATGCACTGTATCAAAAAACTCACCGTCGGCATCGAAAAAGGTTCCGAAATGCATGATTTCATTCCGGATGGTGCGTACATATTTGATGGTAACCAGCGAGCCGAGCATCCGCACGGTTTGGCCCACATGGGTTGCAAGATCATGAGCGCGTAACTCGCCCCGGAAACCGGTTTGTAAAAGATCGAAATATCCCAATGTTACCGGAAACCCCAGCAGTTCTATTTCGTCGAAAGCATCATCGGCAATGGAATGATCGAGGGCAGGCATACAAAACTGTCTGGCGGGTGTACTGAACAGCGATCCGTCGGTAGGCGGAGGCGTGGATTTGCGCAGCAGCAAATGTACTTCCCACAACAGTTGCTGTTTGCTTATGCCGGTAAACCGTAAAGCGTTAAGCCTGATAAGCAGAATGGCCTGTTCGAGCGTAATCGGCACGCGACTTACAAAATCGGCCAGGTTCGCGAACGGTCCGTTGCGGGTACGCTCGTCAACAATGGCGTGTGCGGTATTGGTTTCGAGGTTGGCGATATACACAAATCCGAGCCAGATGGTGCTTCCGCTGATGGTGGTGGTATGGTTGCTCCTGTTAACGCAGGGAAGTTCAATGTTGGCGCCGCAGCGTTTAGCCTCATTAATATACACCCAGGCCTGGTAAAAACCGCCGAAGTTATTGAGCACGGCAGTCATAAACTCGAGCGGGTAATAAGCTTTCAGGAAAAGGCTCTGGTAACTCTCAACCGCAAACGAGGCCGAATGGGCTTTCGAAAACGAATAGCCTGCAAACGATTCAATCTGCCGCCATACTTCTTTGGTAACCTCTTCGCTGTGCCCCTGGGCATAGCAGCTGTCGAAATATTTATCCACAATTTTCTGAAATTCAACCCTCGAGCGGTATTTGCCGCTCATGGCGCGGCGCAGTACATCGGCATCGGCCAGGTCGAGCCCGGCAAAGTGATGACAAATCTTGAGCACATCCTCCTGGTACACCATTACGCCGTATGTTTCGGCAAGTTGTTCTTCCATAATGGGATGCAGGTATTTGAACTTATCGGGGTTATGAAACCGCCAGATGTATTCCTTCATCATGCCTGAGCGTGCTACGCCCGGGCGGATGATGCTGCTGGCTGCCACCAGGGTGAGATAATTATTGCATTTCAGTTTTTTCAGCAACCCACGCATAGCCGGGCTTTCGATGTAAAAGCAACCAATGGTTTCGGCCGATTTCAGCTGGCCTTTTATTTTTTCATCTTTTTTAAAATCGCTTACGCGATGGATGTCGATACTAACTCCCCGGTTTTGTTTAATAATGCCCACAGCTTCCTGTATATGCCCCAGCCCGCGCTGGCTCAGGATATCCAGTTTTTCGTACCGCAGGTCTTCGGCCACGTACATATCCCATTGCGTGGTGGGGAAAGCCTTGGGCGGCATATCGAGGGCGGTATACGCAGTAAGCGGCTCCTCCGAAATCAGCACTCCACCGGCATGGATGCTTCGTATGTTCGGGAAATCGGTCATGCGTGTGCCCAGTTTTACGATGTGATTGGCTATGTCGTTGTTGTTCAGTGGATTGTTTGGTTCCTCAACGAGGATATCTATTTCTTCCTTGGGCAAACCGTATACTTTCCCCAGTTCGCGCAAAATTGATTTTCCTTTAAACGTGGAAGTGGCGCCCAGCAAAGCGGTATGTTTATGGCCGTAGCGTTTAAAAATATAATCGAAAACTTCGTCGCGGTCTTTCCACGAAAAGTCGATATCAAAATCGGGCGGACTGGTGCGTTTGGGGTTCAGGAAACGCTCGAAATACAAATTCAGTTCAATCGGATCGACATCGGTAATACGCAGGCAGTAAGCTACAATGCTGTTAGCCCCGCTGCCACGACCCACATGATAAAATCCGCGGCTCATGGTGTATCGGATAATATCCCAGGTAATCAGGAAATACGACGAAAATCCAAGCTTGTCAATAATTTCGAGTTCGTGCTTCACCCGCCTGAGGGCTTCTTTGTCTTTGCGCCCATATCGGTATACCAGCCCGTCCATGGCAAGTTTTTCGAGCAGCAGGCGATCGTCGTAGGCGTTGGAGGAAAACAGTTTTTTGT
Source organism: Bacteroidales bacterium UBA4417 (assembly GCA_002389705.1). Lineage (GTDB taxonomy): Bacteria > Bacteroidota > Bacteroidia > Bacteroidales > UBA4417 > UBA4417. The sequence goes on along the minus strand of DGQJ01000246.1, from coordinate 7,302 downwards.
TTTTTACGGTGGTGAAATCAAAAGCTATGTGGCAATCGTCAAGTAGTTTTTGGGTGTTGGCAATAATCTGCGGATAATATTCAAATTGTTTTCTGAGTGCTGTGGGCGGAGTAAACAGTTCGTCGGGCGCCGCCACCTGCGAAGGAACCAGCATGCTCAGCAACGTATTATTGTCGATGGCGCGCAGGTTCCGGTGCAGTTCGTAGCCTTGTTCGTTTTCGAAAGTAACCGGGCACATGGCAAGCAGTTTATTTTGCCTGTGCCGGTAGTCGGACGATAGCAGGCGGTTGAGTTCAGTGCTGCGGATGCCGGTATATTCGTTTTCGGATAGCTGGCCCGGCGATTTTTCGCCGAAAGGGTAAATTACAATGCAGTGGCTGAATGCCGGTGCATGTTCGGGAAGCGGCAAATAGTTGATATTGTGGTAACTCAGAAATTCGTTGAGTTCCATAAACCCCAGGTTGTTGCGTGCTATACCCGTGTATAAAAGCTTGCTGCCATCGCGGAACTCGATACCGGCAATGGGTTTCACGTTGTTTTTGTTGCAGGCTTTCACAAAATCAACCATGCCCATGCTGTTGTTGATATCGGTTAGTGCAAGGCTATCAATGCCGTTTCCCGCAGCCATATCAGCCAGTTTTTCAACCGGTAAGGTGCCGTAGCGCAGGCTGTAGTATGAATGGCAGTTAAGGTACATTTTAATGTGGGATGTTTGATGTGGGATGTACGATGTACGATTTACGATTTTCGATTTACGATTTATGAATTGGGATGTACGATTTACGAATTGGGATTTGAGGCATTCCGACATCCAACATCCNNCAACATCCGACATCCGACATCCGAAATAACACATCCGACATCATTCCTCCTCCTCATCCTTCATCCCAACCCCCACCGCTCTTACCAGTTTATCACGTCCATAGCGCAGCCGCATACGGTCTACAGCCTGGTAAAGGTTTATAAGTTCGGGCGTTTGGTCGAAGAGATCGATCTGCTGTACGCCCGTTACCAGGTGGCTTAGTTTTACGCCTATAAGACGGATAAGCATGCGGCGCTGGTATAGTTTGCGAAACAGCTCTTTAGCCACCGGAATGAGCACATGATCAAAAGAAGTATAGCCAATGCGCTGCTGCACGGTATGTGTATCGAAATTTGAGTAACGGATTTTTAAGGTTACGCAGGAGGTTAGTTTTTGTTTTTTGCGCAGCGTGAAGGCAATTTTCTCAACCATGCGTACCAGCAGTTCATTGATCATATGTATATCAATGGTATCCTGTTCAAAAGTAGTTTCGGTGCTGATGGATTTTCGTTCGGAGTAGGGGATTACAGGCGTGGTATCGATGCCGTTGGCCTTTTTCCAGATTAGCAGCCCGTTTAGCCCCAACACTTTTTCCATCATTTCGGGGGGCATATGGCCAAGTGTATCAATGGTGGCAATGCCCATGGAACGAAGCAGCCGGTAGGTTTTTTCGCCTATGCCGGGAATTTTGCTGATTGAAAGTGGTCTCAGGAACGGGATTACACGTTCAACGGGGATTTCGAGTTCGCCATTGGGTTTGGCCTCACCGGTAGCAATTTTGCATACCGTTTTGTTAACCGAAAGCCCCAGCGAGATAGGCAAACCTGTTTCGCTGATAATGCGCTGGCGCAGCTCGTGTGTCCATTTCATGCTGCCGAAAAATCGGTCCATACCCGTAATATCGAGGTAATGCTCATCGATGCTGGCTTTTTCGTACACAGGAGCGCTTTCGGCTATTACATCGGTAACCATGCCGGAGTATTTGGTGTACTGCTCCATATCGCCGCGTACCACAATGGCATCGGGGCAAAGCATACGGGCCATTTTCATGGGCATGGCCGAATGAACTCCGTATGTACGTGCCTCATAACTGCAACTTGCTACCACGCTGCGGTCTGAGAAACCACCTACAATAACAGGTTTGCCCACCAGTTTGCTGTTCATAAGCCGTTCCACGGCTACAAAAAAGGTGTCAAGGTCCATATGTACGATGGTGCGGCCTGTGCGGTATAAGTTGCCAGGAAATCCCTGGGGCGAAATTATTTTTAGTTCGTTGTACATTATTAATAAAAATGTATTAATTTTGATTAAAAATTAATCAAAATTGCGACTACAATATAATCATAATTTTTGAAAGGTGGATNNACCATGGAACCAATCTTCGGACAAAACATTAAACTGCTGCGCAAAAGACGCGGCCGCACACAGGACGATATAGCCGTTGCGCTGAATATGAAACGCTCCACCCTGAGCGGGTACGAAAACGGCATCGCCGAACCGGGCATCGAAGCCCTGCTGGCATTGTCCAAATATTTCAAAATATCGGTGGATACACTGCTCTCTGTTGATCTGAGTACGCTTCGCGAAAGCGAACTGTACCAGATGGAACATGGGTACGATATTTTTATCACCGGCGGTAACCTGCGCGTGCTTACCACTACTGTCGACAGTAAAAACAAGGAAAACATAGAGGTAATAAACCAGAAAGCTTCGGCCGGCTACCGCACTGGTTTTGCCGATCCTGAGTATATTAAGGTATTGCCAACGTTTCAGCTGCCGTTTCTTTCGGCCGATAAAAAGTACCGTACATTCCAGATATCGGGCGACTCAATGCTGCCCATCCCCGATAAATCCTGGGTAACCGGCGAGTTTGTGCAAAACTGGGATATGATCCGCGACCAGCAGGCCTATATTATCCTTACCCTGAACGACGGAATTATGTTTAAAGTGGTCGAAAACCGCCTGAAAGACGAAAGCCAGTTGATATTGCATTCACTTAATCCACTTTATGAATCTTATTCCGTTGATTTAAAAGATCTTCGCGAAGTGTGGCGCTTTGTACATTATATCAGCTCCGAGCTTCCGGAACCCAATCTCCCGATGAACCAGATGGCCGGAGCCCTTGCCGCGTTGCAAAATGAGGTGGCCACCATCAAAAATAAAATCGCTACACAAGGTAAACTCTTCGAAGGTTAATTCCCTTTACTATTTTCTGTTTAAAGCCAGGAATTCTTTGTTCTGTAAACAGGCATTCACCGCCGGTAACAGCGGATTTGATTTATTGCAAACCTGTTAGCGAACCATATTCAGGATGGCAAAAGTTTTGTAGGCTTTTATATTGAAATTTAACCAGTTATGGCCGATAAAATTCACCAGGCCGGATTATTGCGGCACATATTTTGTGCATTTAATTTTATGAGTTTTCTACTACCTGATGATTTGTTCCACTTAAAAACCATTACCATGAAAAATCTGATAATTGGAGTTTTTATCCTTTCGATTGCATGGTCATGTGCACCATCACATCGGGTTGCAGCAACAGCCAAGCCTCCCGTTATCAAGACCGACAGCACCGAATACGAAATTATAGTGATAGATCCCGAGTTCGATCACTGGTACCTTCTGCATTTCTCGCAGGCAAAGGACTACAGCAATTCCTATTACCGTGCAAAAAACCAGGTTGGCGTGAACAACTGGAACGATTATTTTATACGAAACCTCTATCCCAATATCATTGATAATTCAATTGTGTATGATAATTCTATCGATTACGGAATTGAAGTAAACCGGGTTCTTTTCTGGTATTTCAAATATTATGAAGATCAATTCAAGATCAGGTTGCTGCACTGATTAAAGCGTGTGTCCCCCTGACAGAGCGTTGCGCTTTTGGATGATCCTTTTTTACGTCTTTTTTTTCAGCTTACTTGTCACTACCTTTGCGCCTCAAAAAAAAACAGTACAATGGCATTAAAATGCGGAATCATAGGTTTGTCCAACACCGGTAAAACCACCCTCTTCAATTGTGTAGCAAATACCAAAATTCATAACCAGGCAGGCGTGCAGAAGTCGCACATCGGGCAGATCAACGTTCCTGATAGNNGTTGACCTGGTTGATATTCCGGGGCTGACAAAAGGATCGGGACAAGCCGAAAGTTCATCGGGCAAATTCCTGGCCGAAATACAGCAAACTGATGCCCTGATTCATGTGATCCGTTGTTTCGACAGTGATACTGTGCCACATATCGAAGGCTCGGTTAACCCGGTGCGTGATAAGGAAATTGTTGACCTTGAGCTTTGTATCCGCGACCTGAGCATGGTTGAACGCAAAATTCAGCGTACTGACAAATTACTAAAAGTAGGCGACAAGGATGCAAAAAAAACGATGGAAGTTCTGCAGGTGTACAAAGCGCATCTCGAAGATTTTAAACCTGCGCGTACAGCCCCTGTTTCGGACGACGATCGCAAACATATTGCCGATATGTACCTTATTACCGACAAACCTGTAATTTATGTTTGTAATGTCGACGATGCATCGGCAGCTACTGGTAATGCTTACTCAGCAGCACTTATGGAATCGGTAAAAGATGAAAATGCCGAGGTATTGGTAATTGCAGCCGAGCTCGAAGCCGAAATTGCCGAACTCGAAAGCCAGGAAGACCGCGATATATTTTTAGCCGATGCCGGCCTCACTGAGCCTGGCATTAACAAAGTTGTGCAGTCGGCTTATAAGCTGCTGAATTTGATGTCGTTTTTCACCATCGGAGTAAAGGAAAACCGTGCCTGGACCATACACCGCGGGATGACTGCCCCCCAGGCAGCAGGCGTTATCCACAGCGACCTTGAGCGCGGTTTTATACGTGCCGAAGTAATTAAATACAATGATTTTATTGCTCTAAAGTCGGAACACGCCTGCAAGGAAGCCGGCAAACTGGCCATAGAGGGCAAAAACTATGTGGTTTGCGATGGCGATCTGCTGAATATTAGGTTTAATGTGTAATTATTAAATTGTTTTTCTTTCTGATTAACAGGTTGGTAGCTCAAACCCAAACTGAAGTTATAGTTGAATTTTTATCCCAAAAGGAAAAAATGAAAAACTATAGTAGTCTTTTGATTGATCTTCGTTAATAGTTGTCAGATTGAATTCCGAAACAGGGATAAATATAATCGGAACAGTAAACAGGTAAACTTTATCCGAAAGCCGTATATCCATACTTGCATTGATATTTGCCAGTAAGCCCCAGCGGTTCACATCATTCCAGAAGAGATGAATACCGCCTAATCCTGCACCGATATTCCAGCGAAAAATTTTACTGTTCGGATTCAGACACCATGAAACTGTTCCTGTGAGGCTATTCGAATTGACAGGCAAATCGACAGATTGATCAGTGGCTGCGTGCCCCACGTGCCATTTCGAGTCGAAGGCAATTCCATACATAAAACGTTTTTTTAGCTGCTGCTGAAACTCAAATTTGAGGCGCGGCCCCATTGAATTGTAACTGTCAATCAATAAACCCGATTCGATAGCAATAAACTTATGGTTGTAAATTGTATCGTTTTTCTGGCCGAATGTGAAATTAGCGGAAAACACGATGATCGTAAACAACAGAGTTATGTATCTATAAATTGTAAGCATATTAAGTTTATAAGGATGCAAATATTGAGTTGAAATTTATTATGAGGAGAGATAAGGTTTAATGTTGTATGATGGCAATCTGCTGAATATCAGGTTTAATGTGTAAGGTAAACTCAGTAAACTTCTTGAACTTAATACTTTTGGATACTGAAATAAATTGACGTGTTGTACATTGTATCCACAGGTTCGTTATTTCTGGTGCCCGGAATCCACTTTGGCATAAGTTGTACCACGCGTAATGCTTCATCATCATATTCTCCTCCAATACCCTGTAGCAGCTTAACATTAGTAACATTGCCGGTTTTATCAACTATAAATGACACATAAACAATGCCTTGTTTCCCTTCAAGGGTTGCGGACATCGGGTATTTAATATTATCAGCCAGAAAACGACTCATGGCTTTATCACCTCCAACAAATTCTGGTAGTTTTGAAATAATTGTATATGTTGAGTCTGGCCCATAGCATGTACTTACTATAAACCTTGATCCTTTTTTATTGCAATATTCAATTTCTCTGGTGAGTATAGGATCGCAAATATGGTTAGTATATTCACAGGATTGTATATTCGGATAAATTCTCTTGAGGGAGTCAGGTATTTTTGTCAGTGTAATCTTTCTTGTACATTTTGATATATATAACTCCCTGGCTTCATTGTTTTCGAGCTTTACTGCCTCTAAAATGTCCTTACAGTAATTACAGCTATCTCCCATTGCGTTATATGCCTTAGCCCTGGCTAAGTAGGTTTCGGCTATAGGCACAAGTTCTAAAGATTTTGTAAAATAGGTAACAGCTTCCGAAAATTTTCCGGCATCTGCTGCTTGCTTGCCTTTTTGAAAATTGTTAGATAATGGCCCTGCCTGCCCAAAGCAAACTGTTAAAAAAGTGAAATAGAACAGCAGGGTAAATATTTGTTTTTTTGTTTTGGTATTCATAAATATCTGATCAATATTGTGATAATATTAGAATTAAAATATTATTTGCGGTTACCTGATTTCGTGGGATTACTCAACACATAGTAANNGGTTTCCATTTAGGCATTCGTTTAACAACCCTTACTGCTTCTTCATCACAGCCTCCCCCAATACCACGGAGTATCTTAACATTTCTCACTTCACCATTCTTATCTACTACAAATGAGACATAAACAATACCTTCAATTCCGTTTTGAGCTGCTGCTAAGGGGTAAATGATGTTTTGGGCCAGATATTGATTTCTCGATTCTTCTCCACCTGGAAATTCCGGCATTATTTCAACTATTGTATAAACTTCATCAGATTCGAATGAAATAACATTCGACCAGGTTTTTTCAGAATCCCCGGAAAACAAAGTTACAATACTGTCGGGATCACATTTTGTGTGGCGTATCTCAATGTATTTTGCTTTCGGGTGTTTTTGCAGTAATGAATCAGGAACCTTGTCAATTATCTTTGTTATTGAGCAATTTTCCTTGAAAAGTTTGGCAGCTGTGGTGTCGCCTAATTTGTATGCACGATCCAGGTCACCACAAAATTTACAGGTATCGCCCAGGTAATAATAGGTTATTGCCCTGTTAACCATGCAATTGGTGGTGGGAAAATCATTTAGTGATTCGGTAAAGTAGGCAGCGGCTTTTTCGTAATTGCCCGCCTGAAAAGCAGCAACACCCATGTTAAAGTTATTGTCACTGTTTTTTGTTTGTCCGAAAATTGTGGCTGAAAGTAGAATGAAAGCTGCGAATAGGATGTTTTTTTTCATTGAAACTATAGTTGTTGATTGATAAAATTGTTCCTAAAAATAAAGCGGATGAAATTTCACCCCGTTTTTATTGAATTCAATAGTTGGCATCGGTATTTTTAAAAAACCAATGGTATTCAGTATCAGTTTT
>DGQJ01000247.1:6225-6383 GCA_002389705.1 Bacteroidales bacterium UBA4417 | reverse complement strand
TGTGCCATTTTCGCCTGTAATCAGCACGTTGGCCTCGGTTGGTGCTATTTTGGCAACCAGGCTCATCATGCGTTGCATGGGCGCTGACGAGCCTATAATTGGTATCACTTCCCGGTTTATTTCTTTCTTCAGGAATTTTTCTGTTTGTTTCAGGTGGG
>DGQJ01000247.1:5892-6115 GCA_002389705.1 Bacteroidales bacterium UBA4417 | reverse complement strand
ACCAGCCGGTTAGGGCTGCTGATGCAGTTCACTGATTTGCATACCGGGGCCAGCAGCATTTCAAGCGCACTTTGTACACCCTTGTTATCGTCAACCACAAGTATTCTTCCTTTTTGCATGGTGCTTTCGTTGAGTACTTCAAATGTACACCAACAAATTTTATATCGAATCGGGTTGTATGATTTTTTGACACATTTTGTATAAATATTTTACATATAGTGAT
>DGQJ01000247.1:0-5817 GCA_002389705.1 Bacteroidales bacterium UBA4417 | reverse complement strand
TAAATCAAATGATAAAGATTGAGCAACTTTCGAAAATTTTCAGGACTCAAGAGGTTGAAACCAGTGCATTACACAAAGTAGATATTACAATTCACAAAGGCGATTTTGTCGCAGTAATGGGGCCTTCGGGCTGCGGGAAATCGACTTTACTGAATATCATTGGCCTGCTCGATAATCCAACCGAAGGAACTTATTATTTCGACGGACAGGAAGTAGGCAGCCTGCACGAAAGGCAGCGTACCAGGCTCCGCAGGGGCAAGGTTGGATTTATCTTCCAGGGGTTTAACCTGATAGATGAACTGAACGTTTTCGAGAATGTAGAACTGCCCCTGAACTATCTCAACCTGAAGTCGTCGGAGCGGAAAAACCGTGTAAACGAAATATTGGATCGGATGAAGATAGGGCACAGGGCCGGGCATTTTCCGCAGCAATTATCGGGCGGGCAACAGCAGAGGGTTGCCATTGCCAGGGCTGTGGTTGCCAACCCGGCATTGGTGCTGGCCGACGAACCTACCGGAAACCTCGATTCGCGCAACGGGATTGAAGTGATGAATATGCTCACCGAACTGAACAGGGCAGGCACAACCATTATTATGGTTACCCACTCCAAGCACGATGCGGGTTATGCCCACCGGGTTATCAACCTTTTCGACGGGCAGATTGTAACCGAATTCGAAAATGAAAGGGTGAAGGAGTTTGCTTTTTAGTTCAGCCCGTGCTGCCCTCTTAAAACGTCAGCAACGATTTACGGAAGCCTTATCAATTCATGCTTTAAACTAATTCCATTCAATATAAACCAGGTANNTGTGCCGTGGTTTCGGTACTGTATATTTTTAACGCGTTCAGCTACGACAGGTTTCACAAAAACTATAACCGATTGTATTCGGTTGAGGCTTACGTAACCTATTTTAATGGCGACCGGTTCCCGAAAGGTTATCTTTCGGCTTCATTGGCTGATGAACTAAAGGTCAGAGCTCCCGAAATAGAATCAATAACCAGGCTTAACAGCGCTGAAGCCCAATTTGTAAATGCCGGCAAAGAGTTTACCGAAAACGGATTTTATGCTGATAATAACTTCTTCAGTATTTTTACATTCCCGCTTATTGTAAACAGCAGCAAGGTATTAGCCGATCCGAATGCAATTGCCATTTCGGAAACCATGGCCATAAAGATTTTCGGTAATGTTAACTGTGTGGGGAAAACCCTGCAGATGAAGGAAGGAGATAAACAACATGCTTTTCATATCACGGCTGTATTCCGGAAGGTGCCCGGCGAATCGACGCTGCAGTTTGATTTTGTGATGCCTTTCGAACGTTTCCTGGCTGATAATCCCTGGGCCCTTGAAACCGGCAGCACCTCCAACGAAACCTGGATTGTGCTTAAAAATACCGCTGATCCCAAAAAAGTTGAGGCTAAAATTAAAAACCTGATTATAAAACAGGAATCGACACTAAACCAGGAACTGATGCTTTTCCCGCTCAGCGATAAATTATTGTACCGCTATGCAGGCGGGCAAAGGATTTGGGGCGAAATGCAGACAGTGGTAATTGTTGGTGCAATAGGGTTCGCAATTTTGCTTATTGCGTGTTTCAATTTTATTAATCTTTCCATCGCGCTCAATATCAGGCGAAACCGCGAGGCGGGTATTAAAAAGGTGTTTGGATCGGGTAAGCCGGCCATTGTTTTACAGTTCCTGGGCGAAACACTCATCATAACCCTGGTAAGCCTGGGTTCGGCCAGCATGCTGGTAAGTATGCTGGTTGATGGTTTTAACCGTGTGTTTCATAACGATATCAGTTTTAATTTACTGGATATTAGGATGTTAATATTTATGGCGATGGTAACCCTGTTTACAGTGCTGGCAGCCGGCTTGTTGCCCGCATTTTACCTGGCATCTTCAAATCCCATTCATGTTTTAAAAGGCAAACTACCAACCAGTCATAGCTATAGCAAATTCAGGCAGGGGCTTATTGTTTTTCAGCTGGTAATACCTGTTGTTTTAATCATCTGCATGATGATTATTAAAGCACAGGATTTTTATATGCGCAATTATGATATTGGCGTGGAACAGGACCGTGTAATAGTGATAGAGAATACCGAAAATATTCAAAAACATGCCGGAGCATTTAAAAATGAATTGCTTGCAAATACAGGGATCAATGTGGTAAGTTTTAACAACTGTATTCCTGCAACAGGTTTCGGGCCTACCGGCGATGTAAGCTGGGAAGGAAAAGCAGTTACTGAAAAACAAATGTTCTGGTGCGTAAATACCGACTTCGACTACAATAAAATTGTGAAACTGGATATGGTCGAAGGGCGCTTTTTTGATCCGGCTTTCGCGATGGATTCCAATAATTACCTGGTGAATGATGTGGCTGCCCGGTTAATGAAAATGGAAAACCCGGTTGGCTCAACTTTAACTGTCGAAGGAAGNNCTTCCTCTCGGTATCAGATAAAATCAGGGAAACAGCCAAAAAGTATGATCCCGCGACCCTCATTCAGACCCGTTTGTTTCGCGATATTACCTCGGTTTCACGTTTAAACCTTCCCTCGAACCTGGTGGGCCTGGCATTCATTATTGCTATCTCGCTGGCATGTATGGGATTGTTTGGCCTGGCTTCGTTTACAGCCGAGAGCCGTACCCGCGAAATCGGCATACGCAAAACCAATGGTGCAGGTATTCTCTCAATCATGCAACTGTTGCTCGCAAACTATTCAAAATGGGTTACTGTTGCCATTATTGTTGCCATGCCGCTGGCATACATGGTAGGTTCAAAATTCCTGGCCAGGTTCTATTTTCATACACCCATGCCGCTGTGGGCATTTATTGCCGGACCGGTTGTTGCTTATGTGATTGCAATTTCAACTGTGAGCTGGCAAAGCTGGAAAGCAGCCTCCCGCAACCCGGTTGATGCCATACGAAACGAATAAACATGTGAGGGATTAAAAAAGCTAAGGTCCTTGTGCTACCGGGGTTACACTGTATTGCCACTTGTAACGGGTGTATTTTTTGCCTGCCAGTATTACTGCCAGCCCGGCACCTGCTGCCATAACGCCTACAGTGGCCAGGGGTAAGCCGAACAGCACTCCGAAAAATGCTGCATATCCACCGGCTGCAGCACTTTCGGTTATCATATTTATGCCAATAAAGGTCCCCAACACTCCGGCCCCGATTATCATTCCGCCCGAAATAAAATTGGCGGTCGATTTTATCCTGAACCGCTCAACCTGCGATAACCGGATGGTGTCCTGGCCAAGGGCTATGCACGAGTCATTCACAATGGACATAACGCCTTTAAACACTTCGCCGTTCACCAGCACAGCTTTCACAATCTTTCCTTCGTAGTAGGTTCTTTCACTACCATTACTGGCTTTTACCAGTAATAATGCACTTCCCTGTCCCGCAACATGGAGGTGCAAAAACAACAGTGCTGATGCTATGATTGTGATTGTTTTCATACCCTATTTCCCAAAAGCTGATCAGTATTTTATCTTGTTTTCACGATGGGAGTGACTGATAGCAGAAGTAAGCAGCAGGGTAAAAGTAAATAGCTAAGTTAGTTAAAAATCAGGGAAAATGCAAGGTGTTCTGTCGAAATGAGTGTTTGCGTTTTACACCAATTCAATCAGTTGCTTTTTTCCCTTTCCCTGTATTCTGAAGGCGATATGCCCATGATTTTGCCAAAAAAAATCTGCCCCTGCTTAAAGTGAGTGTTAACTACTTAGATGCTAAAATACAATTGAGTGCCAATGGGTATGATGTAAATAAACAGCCCTATCCGAGGTAGGACGAACCTTTAAAAAACTTCCGAAAACGAACGNNATTCCTTTTTTCTGCAATTCATACCTGATGGTGTAGATAATCTGGTCGAGGCTCTTTTCGAGGCTGGAAGGATTCAGCGTTGAAGTTGTACCTGACCAGAGTAATTTGCGGTTTTTCACGCTGTAGAAGTTGGTTTCGACCATAAAGGTTTTGTCTTCCGTATAATATCCGGGAGCATAACCTCCTCCATAAAATCTGCCGTATCTATATCCCCTGTAACCGTAATATCCTCCATAATATGTCCCCTGGCTATAGGATAACGATTTTTCAACAGTGGTAAGCCTCATCACGATAACTCCATCAATACCATCCTTTTTAAGCTTATTTTCTACCGAAGCAATAGTGGTATCGGCCGGCTGAAGGTATGAATACGACTGAACTCCAACTGTACCTTGTTTGAATTCTTTTACAATTTTATCTTCAGCAATACGCTGCGAATTCTCATCACGAAAAGGTGCAATTACCAGTACCTTGGCAAAAGGAGCTATGGATGCATTAAATGAAGGATCGGCCCAGCTTTTCTCAAGTTTGGTTGACGAAGAGCAGCTGAACATTAAACCGATTAAGCTTAGCGGAATAAGAAATTTGATTTTTATAGTTGTTGCTTTTTAATGGTTATTAATTGTTGATTATGTTTAAGTGTTTATTTGCGTGTATTGTAATTTATTATCACTTAATTAACCTTTAGGATCAGTATCACAGCGATAAGCTCTTTTTCATATTAGGTGTGTTTTTGTTTGTAGTCGTTTTTGGGTTTGATTAGAATTTAATTTTTAACTGTTGGATGGGTGAGGGGCGAAGGATGAAGGGTGAATGGAAACGGGATTAACTACTTTCGACCGGGTAATTATTCTGACAAGCAAAACCCTGATATAAGAGAAAAACACTATAAAAAAAGGATAGTTTCAGCATCTCAATAATGAAAATAAAAGAGTTGTAATCAATTGGTTTTAGCCATATCAGGATAATCATCGATAGTACAAGGATCTTCATTCTGCTCTTTTTTGATTTACCGACATCGGCAACCACAGTACTTTGGATGAATGGAAAACTAATTGTTACCACAAAAATTATTTCAGAAAGTAAGCCGCTGCCCGACTGCGCGGAGGTAGCCAGAAATCCCCATAAAATTGCGTTTAGCATAAGCTCCGTTTTTATTGACAGATCATTAATTTTCAACGTACAGGTTCACTTTGTGTCTTTTAATTTGCGGTTGTATAGATGAATGCCGGGCCGGGTCGACAAACCATGAGCCATAATGCTCAGCAGCACGGTTAACATAACGGCCAGCCGTACAATTCCTTCGCCCGTTGAATTTGTTTCCTGTTCGAGGTAAACATGTCCGAGTCCGATTGATGCCAGTCCGCACGGGCCAAACCAACCCATATAAAGGATGGTTGGCCTGCTTAGCTTCATTCCTGCCAGGGCAATAGCTGATGGGATCATGCGAACAACCATAAGACTCACAGCCGCATAAATGAGTATTTGAATGGAAAAACCTCTCCAGGCTCAGGCAACGAAAAGTCCGAAAAGGTAAAATACAAAAATAATTGAGCAGATGGCTCTATCCTTCAGTAAATTCGACGCTGTGTGTACCAGCTTCTTTAAGCCTGATCTGAACAGCAAGCCCTGCAACAAAAGCTACTATAAACATACTGGCACTCAGGGGTTCCGAAAACAGTATGCATAAAAACGGGATTGTGATCAGCCTCAGTTGTTGCAAGGAGGCATTCATCCATCCTTTTTTGTGCGCTACTAACAGCAATAGCCCGCCCAAAAAACCTATGGCAATTCCAAGCAGCGTTCCCAGGCCCAATTGCTCGTACACGAACTTGGTAAGCACAGTTCCTGCACCTAGTGAGCTGCTCAACGACAGGGCAATAAAAATCATGAGAAACGGCATCGAAATACCATCATTAAGCCCTGACTCTACGTTGAGCGATTGCCTGATTCGCTCGGGTACCCGGGGACTACTAACAATTGCCAGCCCCAGT
>DGQJ01000041.1 GCA_002389705.1 Bacteroidales bacterium UBA4417 | reverse complement strand
GAAATTCGGCCAGGCTGTCGACAGCAAGTTTGGTCGAATCCAGTTTTGGCAGAAATCTCAGAAACGGGTACTCCTCTATGCATGCATACTGCGTGGCCAACCAGTTTTCGGTAGTATAAAATTTTATGGGTTCTCCAACCAACTGCATGGTAGGCAATACACGGTCGACCACTTTTTCGTTTACATAGCCCTTTCCCGATATTAATTTCCCCTGGTGATAGGTTTCTATGCGGGCATGCAAGGGTATTCCCAGGCTGTCGCCAAGCTTTTCCCTCACATAAAAGTTCCACTCACCTTCGCGCATTGAGTCCTGAAAATAGCCATCGATTATGATCTGTTCCTGCCTGAAGTCATCGAAATATTCTGTCCTCCATTGCCCTGTGCCCTGGATTAATTTCTGAACTCCGCTCGAATCGTAATAACTAAGCGGAGTTACATCGTTGCCATTATAAAGTAATTTATCCCTGAAGCTTCCATTCTCATAATAATTTGTCCAAATACCGTCTTTTACATTTTTAACATAATTTTCGCTTGATTTTTCTGTGCCGTTGGGATAAAAAAATTTGAAAGCTCCGTTTTTGACACTGCCAATATAATTTCCGCTCATTTGGAGCTTGCCGGTTTTCAGGTAGTAATCGTTTACGGCACCATAGTAGCTGAAAGTTACAGTATCCAGAAATCCAACCCTGCAATAGGTTGCCATCTTTTTGGATGTGAGCAGCCAGGCATCGTTAAAATAGGTCCTGACCAGTTTTTGGGTATGCCCCTGAAGCAGTATGCAGCTTAAGATGCTGATTAGAAAAACTCTCATATTTATTGATTAAAAAGTAATATTATTTAGCAATCTATCTTTTTTCTCAAGGCAGCCTGAGCGTGCTCGCAATACTGAATTAAATTAATTCCGGGCAAAACTCTGCCCGTGAATTCAGTTACAAACTTAACTAAATATTTAATCTGATTGTATACAACTCAAGTGGTATTTTTGTAAAATGTTTCAACTTAAATTCAAAAAGATGGCTGTCTTCATCAACGTATGGTTTGCTTTTGTTCCTTCACAGCTTAACCTTTCTGGCACCATACACCAGCCTGGTAATGTACTGATTTGTAATTATATGCGCAATAAGGTTCTAAGGATATTCCCTTGCGCCAATTGCCATGCATGCACCGCTAAATTCATATCAAATATAATGTTTTGAAGCTGTCAGTTTTTGTAATAAATTTACTTAGCGATACAAGTAGAATATTAGCTTTCAGTCAGCACTTCCCAAACCGTTGGATATGTCGGGTATATTTAGTTATAATAATACTAAATCAGTATAAAATGATAAATTATGATACGATTAAACGAACATTCATTCGTTTAAAGGAAATTAAGATTGAATCCGGTAAAGGGTTCATCGAAATTGCAAAAGACTATTATAAACTGAGTCGCAATATCCGGATCAGTTTTTACGAATATTATAAATTTGAATTTGAAAAGCAGCCGGAAGCATTCAGGAATACTTTTTTAAGTTCAGCTAACAAATACCGTTACCTGGAAATTCTCAATCCCCGCAAATATTATATACTGGCGCGAAATAAGTACATAACCCATTTATTCCTGGAAGATGCCGGAATCGATAAGGCCGAACTATACTGTTATTATGATCGCATTGGCCGAACCGATAACTTACGGATAGGCTATGATTATGAATCAGTGCTCAAAATTCTGAAAAATAAAAAAGTAAATACCTGCATGATTAAGCCTACCGAATCATCGCACGGAGAAGGTGTTTTGCTTATTACAAGTATTGATTATACCAACGGGGGCTGTTATCTGAAAAATCATAAAGGAGAGATTTTTGAATTATCACAGCTGCTTAAAAAAGATCCTTTGATATTTGAAAGTGTAATAGAGCAGACAGCCCAGTTTAAACGGTTTAACGCATCTTCGGTAAATACGGTCCGGTTTATGACTATGCTTTCAACCTCGGGGGAAGCTGAGATNNAATGCCGGCGACGGCGGAAACATCGATGCTGCGATAAATATTCCGACAGGTGAAATTTGTTTTGCACTCCAATTCGACGGCTGGCGTAAAACGAAACCGATTTCGCACCATCCTGAAAATGGCACCCAACTTAATGGTGTTGTAGTTGAAGACTGGGAAGCCATTAAAAATAAAATAATCCGGTTTCAGCAGGCTATGCCATTCCTGCGTGCGATAGGCTGGGATATTGCAATCACAGACCAGGGCCCGGTGGTTGTTGAGATTAATGACTTCTGGGATGAAACAGGACAGTTGTTTGTACGTAAAGGATGGAAACCTGAAATTGAAAACTGTTATCAGGAATGGGAAAAATATGGTGTCGAGTTATAATGAATTGACAAGCTAATCCTAAAATGATCGCTATATGCTTTTAATCAGAAGCTGCACCCGTTTACAATACTTCCCGGAACGGAAACAGAACCGGCTCTGACCGGGTAAATGGGATTATAATTCAGTAGAAGCTTTTCGCACTGACCTGAAATTTCATCCTGCTTTATTTTAATTATAAAATGCATTTTCGTTAAAATTTTGTAAATCAAAAGTATGCGAATGATCAGTTTATGGTTTCAATTTTCCGGGAAGTAAAAATAAAGTTTGTTTTGTATCAACCTTTTGCGCTACTTTTGACCGCGTAAAAATTTGAGTTTCCCTCCATAACCAATCAAATAAATTTTAATAACTCCTATGAAAAAAACAGCTTTCCTGCTTGCGCTCAGCCTTGTACTGGCTTTTACAGGTTACAAGGCCATTGCCTGCTCCAACTTCCTGGTTACCAAAGGTGCCACTGTCGATGGTTCTAATATGATCAGTTACTCAGCCGATTCGCATACGCTTTACGGCGAATTGTACTACTGGCCTGCCGCTACCTACCCGGCTGGTTCCATGCTCGATATTTACGAATGGGATACCGGAAAATTTATGGGCAAAATAAAACAGGCAGCCCAAACCTACAACGTGGTCGGAAATATGAACGAATAC
>DGQJ01000295.1 GCA_002389705.1 Bacteroidales bacterium UBA4417 | reverse complement strand
ATACGCGTGTATCCTACAAACGTTGCCCAAGCCAGCATCACAACTACCACAATCCATTTGCGGTACATCAGCGAAACAGCTGTTGCAAAAGCAAATGCATCGGCAGTATGCCCGGAAGGGAATGAAGGGCTGCCTCCAACGCTGAGCTTATGAATAAAAGGATAAAGCTCATAGGGCCTGGGTAGGTCGATGGTATATTTTAAAAGATTGGCTATGATGGCCGATAGTGCAACCGGGAGGAGCAACTGTAAAGCCCTGCGTTTATTAGCCTGATCTTTTTTGATGAGTGCAACCATTAACCAGATTCCTGGTATCCCAAATGCAATGGCAGCAGCGGAATTAGTAATCAACCTCAGGAATGTGTCAAAAGCGGGATTCCTGCTTTCGAAAATGATTTTCAAAATACTGATATCCAAATCCTTGAACTCCTGAACCAGCTGCAGTGCCACCATAACTTAATGCTTCATCAAAATCTAATGCCTGTCGCGCAAATTATTGCATCTGCAAATTTAATTGTATCGCAGCTATAAAAAGCATGAGCCATAAAATAAAGTGCACGTCAGCCAATGCTTATTTTCAAAATGGAGAAAGATGTAGTGTAAGAAAAATGATGGTAACGTGTTTATATACAGGTTTATGGACATTATAAGATCCGATACCGGCCTGGACTTAATCAGGTAGTAAGTTTTTCAAGATTGATCTTAACATCAACCTGTATGGTTTTCGCAATATTTTTAATAACTGCTTGCGGAATTTTAATATTAAAATCTTTAGGCGCTACATTAAAAGTGGCAGTTCCCGATATTTTGCCTGCTTTCACCTCGAAGGTCCCGTTCGTATTTATTTTTTTGGTGATGCCATGAATGGTCAGGTCGCCTTCAACCACAATCTTGTAAATGCCATCTTTAGCCAGGTTCACATCCTTTATATTAACCACTTTACCACTGAAAGTTGAATTGGGATAGGTTTCCGATTCCATGTAGTTTTCATTGAAATGTTCCTGCATCAGGGCTTTTTCAAACTCAAATCCGCGTATCAGCACCTTGAAAACAAAATTACCCGTAGCAACATCAAGCGCGCTGTTCACCTGCCGGTTTACAGCATCTATTTTTTCCAGCGGGGTTTCCGATGAAAAACGGATTGTCCCCGATTTGGTAGTGTACTTCTGCGCTTTTGTGAGAGAGATGGAAACCAAGATGATGATAACCAGTGCGATATGCTTTTTCATAATCGGAGAATTTGGTTTAATTGTGAATTCAGAACAATTTCTAGACTGTTAAATTACATATTCTATTGTAAATTAACAAACGTGAGAATCAGGTCTTTATTAGCGTCCTGAAAACCTGGACTACTGAACAAATATTGTTCGGAATACTTGACCTTTTCCACGAGGTTTGTCTCAATCTGTTCAGGATGAGTATTAAACCGCTGGAGAATGGATTTTGTTTGTCGATGGTTTTGTTTTTCCAACTATACAGATTTTTGAATATGAATGGGTATCTTTGCTTTAAATTATAATCGAAGGTAATTTTGGCATAACGCTGTAACAGTTCGCAATACATTTCTTGCATGACCACACCCAACACATCGTTTTTTAAAGGTGATTTTGCCCTGGTTTTTTTTACCAGTCTGCTTATGTTCACGGCGTTCTATTTCATGTTGCCTACGCTCCCGGTTTTCCTGACCCGCGAATTGAAAATTGATGAAGCTCAGACCGGTATTATTCTGTCAGTATACACCTTAGCTGCCTTGCTGATCAGGCCTTTTACGGGTTTTTTTATCGACAGGTACGGGCGAAAGCTTTTCTACCTGCCTGCTTTGTTATTGTTTGCCGTTTTGTTTTTAGCTTATCCTTTTGCCGGCATTTTTGTAATTATGCTCATTGTGCGCTTTGTACATGGCGCAGTCTGGGGCGTTTCGACAACCACCGGAAGCACGCTTATCGTTGATATAGTACCCGCCGATCGCAGGGGCGAAGGCATTGGCCTTTACGGGCTGGCTATGACGTTCCCTATGGCACTCGGGCCTTTTATCGGCCTGCAGATTACCAGAAATAATAATTATTTACTGATGTTTTTATGTGCAGCTGTTTTAGCACTTTTCGGATTTATACTGGCCCTGTTTATTAAATATCCTGTTCTGAAAACTGGCAGAAAAACGCCTTTTTCGTTTCGTAACCTGTTCGAGTCCACTTCACTGCCGGTAACGTTCAACTTGTTGCTGATTAATATAAGTTATGGCGGGCTTGTATCATTTGTTTCGCTTTACGCCCTTAGAACCGGGGTTGGAAACACAGGCCTGTTCTTCATAGTATTTGCATCGGGCATTGCATTGGCCCGCATTTATATGGGTAAAATTTTCGATCGTCATGGCCCGAAAGCGCTGGCCATTGCAGGGATACTCTTGCTTGTAGCCGGTCATTTGATATTGGGATTGGTCTTATCGCTGCCCGGATTTTTAACGGCAGGCTTCCTGCTTGGCATCGGCAGCGGTATTATTTTCCCTACTTTCCAGGCAATGGTTAACAACCTGGCTCCTGCTCACCGGAGAGGTGCAGCAAACTCCACGCTTTTTTCCGGTCTTGATCTGGGTATTGGCCTGGGTATGTTACTAACCGGTTACCTTGCCCACAGCATAGGTCTGCCCGAAACATACCTGATCTATGGCGGACTGAATCTGGGGACACTGCTTTATTTTCTCTTTATTTCGATGAAGCACTATAAGGAAAATATTCTGCTTTTCAGGGGTGAATAGCTGGTGCTTTAAAGATTATCATTTGTGAGGGGTAATAAAAAGCTACCTTATACAGGGCTGTTGAAAGCCAGCTTAGAATTGCCAGGGTAATGTCATGATAATAATTCTGCATATGCCTGTGGCATATAACTTTTTTTTGTACCTTCGCGCCCCAAAACATTCGGGAATAAGGATGCAAATCCCCGATTATATGTTATTGGAGAGGTGGCCGAGTTGGTCGATGGCGCACGCCTGGAAAGTGTGTATACCCCAAAAGGGTATCATGGGTTCGAATCCCATCCTCTCCGCTGAAAATAAGATTGCCCCGCTGTGAGTGGGGCATTTTTTTTGCTGGAAATCATAGCTAATCCGTCTCAGCCTGATATATTTTCAGCTTGTCAACTCAGGGCCGCATAGCGAAATTTATAGGAAGCACAATCATGGCTGCGGTTGGCTTTCCTTTGCTGCTTGCCGGCTGCCATTGAGGCATGGACGCTATAATGCGAACGGCTTCAAAATCAAGCACCGGGTCCACATTTTTGGTTATGATAACCCGTTTGATACTGCCATCTTTCTCAATAATGAAACTAAGCACTACCGTCCCTTGTACTTTCCGGTTTATGGCATCAGCAGGGTATTTCAGGTTTTTTCTGATATATTGCTTTAAGGCTTCGGGCCCTCCGGGGAACTGCGGTGGTTTCTCAACAAATACAACCGTGTCGGTTCTGGCTTTTATAAGTTCAGGCGATTCTTCTTTCTTTTTGAACTCAGACTTTTCAATGCTGTCATTGCGTTTTATTTCATCCTGTACTGATGGCTTTTGTTCCTCAAGGGTTGTTTTATGCTTTTCAGCATCTTCTGTTTCCTGTATTTCGTCAACAATTTTTGGTTCTGTAAAAGTCTTTTTGTTCGGTTTTTTAGGCTCAACTGTAAATGGCTTGCTTAATTCAGTGATCAGCCGGGCATCATATTTTACATTTACAGTATTATAAACCAGTGCGTTGTCAGCGGACGTCGAAAACCAGGGGATCCTTATAACTCCACCAATAATAAGGATTAGCAGTACAAACACACTAACCGCAAGTATAAAACTGATACGTATCCGTCGTTTGGAGGATTTGGTAATTTCATATGCCCCGTAATCTTTATTACGGTCACTAAAAATTAAATCCAGCAGGCTAGGCCTATTTGTTCTGCTTTTCAATTCCTTGCTGCTTTATCAGTTTATTAACGGCTAATCCGGCGAAATGTTATTAACCGGTTATCTCTGCCGGCTGATATTGTATCCGTAACCATCCGTAAGGTACGCTGATTACTCCGATTCAATTTGCCGGTTCCTGTTCTGAAGGCATTGTTGTCTATATCTTGATCTTAGAGGTTTTGCTGCAATATGGTGTTAATTTCGCTGCAGATAAGCTATTTGATTTTCGGTAAAAATTAATGATTTGAAGGATTTCGTACCATGGTTTTGCTGTAAATAAAGTAAATCACTGCCGAAGCTGCTGTAAAACTGAGCAGGGCAAGCCAGGCTGCATTGTTTGCACCGAAATTCTCAGCATTGGTATGTATGTATCCTTTCCGGAAAAGGAACTCAATTAATACTGACAAAAAATTATTTGTAAAATGAGCTATTACAGGCAGCCAGATGCTGCCACTCCAGAAAAACAGGTAGCCCAGCATCATTCCCAGTAAAAACCTGGGCAGGAAACCATAAAATTGCAGGTGTATAGCTGCAAACACCAGCGACGAAATCAGCACTGCTGCATGCATATTTTTTGTCCAGTCCTTAAGCAATCCGGCCAATGCACCCCTGAACAGAATTTCTTCAGCCAGGGCCGGTAAAATGGCGATCATCAATATGTTGATCAGGAAGCCGCTGGCTGAAACCGTCGAAAGGAAAGCCTCAGTTACCGTTGCATTAATATTTTCTTTGTCTTTCATCCAGGTCTCGACATCCGAAAGCCAGCCGGGTAGCGACAGGTGACTGTTCAGTTCGTTTGCCAGGCCAACTACAGGTTGTGCCACGATGATTAAGGCAGCCGAAGCTACTATTAACCATGGAATGTGAGGAAGTTTATACATGGAGCCGGAATCGTACCGGTCACATAGCCACATGAACATGATGGCCGGAAGCAGCAATCCTCCCGTTGTGTTCAGCATCTGAACCACTTTAAGCGCGTTTACAATGGCAGGGTCAGCGAAATCGGGCGCTGCTATCAGGCTAATAACCCCCGATCCAAAGAAAGGAACCAAAACAAGTATACCCAGTAAAAGTGAGAAAAGCAGAAAACTGAACACCAGTATAATTAATAACAGCAATTTGCTTACCGGATTCAGGTGCGAATAAGAGCCCTTTAGCATGATGATTTGTTTGTGGCAAAAGTAATCAATATGCGGTTATAGCAGGCCGAAGATAATGTTGCTATTTTTGCAGCTAAATTATTCCCGATGAATATTGGAAATACCGACCTTGGGCACCGTCCTGTACTGCTTGCCCCGCTTGAGGATATTACTGATTCAGCATTCCGGACTCTTTGCCGGAGATTTGGGGCCGATATGGTTTATACTGAGTTCGTTTCGTCAGAAGCATTGGTCAGGCTGGCTGAAAAAAGCAATAAAAAAATGGCTTTCGATGCGTCGGAGCGGCCCATTGGTATACAGATTTTTGGCAATGGTGTGGAAGCCATGAAAAATGCTGCTTTGCTGGCCATGGAGCAAAATCCTGAAGTAATTGATATCAATTTTGGTTGCCCAGTGAGGAAAGTGGCTATGAAAGGTGCCGGGGCCGGGTTGTTAAATGACATCCCCCGCATGGTAGCTATTACCCGCGAAGTGGTTAATGCAGTTAATCTTCCGGTTACTGTTAAAACCAGGCTTGGCTGGGACGAAAATTCTAAATATATAGTTGAAATTGCCGAACGGCTGCAGGATGTTGGTATAAAAGCTATTACCATCCATGGTCGCACCCGGGCGCAGATGTACAGCGGCGAGGCCGACTGGACTTTGATCGGAGCTGTGAAAAATAATCCCCGCATGCAAATCCCGGTAATAGGCAATGGCGATATAACCAATCCGCTGATAGCAGCTGATATGTTTAACAGGTTTGGCGTTGATGCTATTATGATAGGTCGGGCTGCTATCGGAAATCCCTGGATTTTCAGGAATGTAAAAGCGTATTTCCTTTCGGGTGAGCTACCTGATGAACCAACCCGGGACGAACGTATTTCCGTATGCCTCGAACACCTGCGTTTAGCTGTACAAAAGAAAGGCGAAACGAAAGGCATTATCGAAATGCGTAAGCATTATGCCGGTTATTTCAGGGGGTTGTCTGGCTTTAAACAAGTTAGGATGGAAATCTTAAACAGGAAAACCTATGCCGAGGTAGCAGAAATTCTATTAAATTTTTCTACCCCTAATTTTTAAAATTTTCTAATCTGTATTTCTACTTTGTCACACTATTTGTATGAATAACAGTTCCACTTTATAGTCCGGGATATTTTATCCTTTGAATAGAAATGTGCAGAATACCCGGCTACCAGTTGTAGCTTTAATATTGAATCGCATTCTTGTTGCCGGGGGGATTAAAATTGTTGAAAAAGCGTTTTTAAACAAGTTTAAATAGTTGTTAATCAATAACTAGTGTTGTATTAAATTGATGAAGTTGATTTAGTTATTTTGCTGAATTTCTGACTTGCAGGTAATGAAATCAAGAATTACGATTTCCGGATCGGGTCCCAAAAATATGTCGGAATTGAAATTGGAGTACTAAAATGACAATTTGTGTCCCGTTTCGGGAACTTTACTATTTTTTTAACTAACTTTGTTACTTTTCCGTTTTTAGGAAATAAATCTAATAAAAGGACACCTAATGGATGCATTTAGAATTTTTGTGGTTGAAGATGATGTTATGTATGCAAAAGTACTTTCGTATCATCTTTCACAGAATCCTGATTATGAAGTATTGGTTTTTAATTCAGGCAAGGAATTGCTGGCCAATTTATACAAAGGGCCGTCGGCCATTTCGCTCGATTTCAACCTGCCGGATATGACCGGTTTCGATGTGCTGAAACGCATCCGTGAATTTGACCCCGAGTTACCGGTTGTTATCGTATCAGGTCAACAGGATATTTCAACTGCAGTAGAATTGGTAAAGAAAGGCATTTACGATTATGTGTTGAAAGACCAGGATACCAAGGACAGGATATGGTCGGTTATGCGAAATATAAAATCCAATTTTAATTTAAAACAACGCATTTCGAACCTCGAGGATGAAATTGGTAAAAAGTACGAATACAACAACCTGATTAAAGGCGATAGCCCGGCCATAAATAATGTGTTCCGGCTTATAGAGAAGGCTACAAAAACCAGTATCTCAGTTTCTGTTCACGGCGAAACCGGTACCGGTAAAGAGCTGGTAGCAAAAGCTATTCACTTTAACTCCAAGCGGAAAAACAAACCCTTCGTAGCTGTAAATGTTACAGCCATTCCGCGCGAACTGATTGAAAGCGAAATGTTTGGGCACGAAAAAGGTTCTTTTACAGGGGCTAACAACCAACGAATTGGTCGTTTCGAAGAAGCCAATCATGGTACTATTTTCCTGGATGAAATTGGGGATATGGACCTCAACATGCAGGCAAAGCTCCTGCGTGTATTGCAGGAAGAAGAAGTAGTAAGGGTGGGCTCAAATAAACCTCAGAAACTGGATGTACGGGTTATAGTTGCTACTCACAAAAACCTGCTCGAAGAAGTGAAAAAAGGTAGTTTCAGGGAGGATTTATACTATCGTTTGCTGGGTTTGCCTATCGAACTTCCTCCGCTACGTAACCGGGGGAATGATATCTTCCTGCTGGCCCGGTTTTTTGTCGACGAATTCTGCGCCAAAAACAGCATCCCCAAACTGGTTATGTCAGCCGAAGCTATGGAAAAACTGCGTAAGTACCCTTTCCCCGGAAACGTGCGCGAACTCAAGGCCATCGTGGAACTGGCTGCTGTAATGACCAATACCGATACCATCCACGCTGAAGATATAAAACTGCCCAATACCGCAGCTATGCTCGATTTTGTTAACGAAGAGGCTACGCTCGACGATTATATCAAGATCATTATAACCCACTACCTGAATAAATACGATAATAAAGTACGCCTGGTGGCCGACAAACTCAATATCGGCAAAACCACCATTTACCGAATGCTGAAGGACGACGGTAGAGTTCTTCAGTAATTTTACCCCAAACTTCGCAATACGGATCGGTTTCCAATAAGTCTCGGTCCGGACCTACATGGCTTTAGTAAAAGGCTCAATTAACCTTGCTTGTCAGTATAGGTTGGTTTTAAAATCCCGTTTTCGAAAAAGTCGGTAACATCAAGCCCTTGGTGAATATGGAATGATTTTATACCTGATTGTTTAGCAGCCCTTATATTTGCCAATGAATCATCGAAAAAGGCAGTTTCTTCGGGTTTTATTTCAGCGTTCCCGAGCACATAGGTATATATGCCTGCATCCGGCTTATGCATCCCGATTTCATACGAAAGAAAAAGCCTGTCGAATAAGCTTGTGAAAGGAATCCCGTAATTATCGAAGAAATCACTGGTGTATTTTTGATAATGAATAATATTGGTGTTCGACAATAAAATTATACGATAATTCCTGCGAATTTGCTGCAGCATTTCAACCCTTGGTTTCGGGAAATCGAGCAGTAGCACATTCCAGATGCGGTCAATCTCAGCATCACTGACTTTGCGGTTCAAAATCTGGCACAGCATGCTCCGGAATTGAGCTGCACTGATACTCCCGGTATCAAATTTTTCGAAAATTCCTTCAACAGCAAGGCTTGTTTTAAGCGTTTCGCTATCGGTTTCACTCAATTTTGCAAGTTCGATAAGAGAGAGTAAGGGGTTGATATTCAGCAGAACACCCCCTAAATCGAAAATGATATTCCTGGTGTTGGGTGTATTATTTTCAATCATAAAAAAAATATTTGATTCGTGCTTTTAAATTGAGCACAAAGTTGTAAATTTGCAGCCTTATTTCCAATTAAAGATGAGTCTTTAATTAGAAGGGCCTATAGCTCAGATGGTTAGAGCAACTGACTCATAATCAGTAGGTCCCTGGTTCAAGTCCAGGTGGGCCCACCCTTTTAAAGCCTTGCTCAGCAGCAAGGCTTTTTTTATTCCGGATGCGTTTGCGCCATAATTAGTGGATATTAGCAATTCTTAACAATCACAAAGTTTACAGGCGGTGTGTCTGATCCGGTTTTTACTTTATCTTTGCTTTCGAAAAAAAATAGTCAATGAAACGCAACATATTTTTACTTATCACCCTGCTGGCTGTTGTAGCTACTTCTTTTGCTCAGAAACCATCTGCCGAATCCATCCGTAAAAGGCTCAGCCTCGGATTTGGTTTATTTACCGATATATGGGTTAAGGTTCCTGACTCCATCGATCCAAGAGCTATTCACCAGGGCGTTGATGTTGCCATACGTTACAATTTTCCGATGGATAAAAAAGGTCATCTGAATTTCTTTATCGGTGGTGGAATAGGCGCACATAATTTTTACAACAATGCGCTGTTGGGTACAGGCAAATACAATATTTACGAGAAACTTCCTGCCGGTGTTGATGCCAACGAATCGTATTTTTACAATGCGCCGGCAAAATTCAACGGGCAAAATATTGAAGTAAAGAAGAGTAAACTTTCTATCACATACTTTGATGTACCTTTTGGGTTCCAATACAAATCCATTAAAAAAGTACACACAACCTTAGGGTTTAAAGTTGGCTGGAGCATGAATGCCCATACAAAATATAAGGGAAGCGACCTTGAAGGCAGCGGGTACGAAGTGAAGGAAAAATCGCTCAAATTACGTAATATCGATAATTTTCACTACGGCCCGTTTTTCGAGTTTGGTTATAAATGGATCGGAGCTTCGGTGTTCTACCAGCTTTCGTCAGTTTTCGAAAAGGATCTAGGTCCGCAGATCAGGCCTATTTCAGTGGGGCTGGTTTTCAGGCCATTCTGATTTAGACCAGGAAAATAATCAACATAACAATAGCAACGCCTGCAATATAACCCATATAAACCTGGGTTTGGTTGTGGGCGTTTTCTTTAAGCCTGGCGTAACCCGCCAGTCCGGAAAGCAATATGCTTACTGAGATTAAGGTGAGCATCGGCAATCCCAACCGCAGCGAAATACTGACCAGCGTTGCGGTAATTGCCCCCCAGCCCAGGGTATGAAGACTGATTTTGTAAACCATATTTATCAATAGCCCGGCAAGCAATGCAAAGGTAGCCGAATAAACCACGTAAAGAAAAAGCGGAGGTATATTTGTTGGCCTTACAAAAAACACGAGGGCCATATAGGAGGTACTTGCTATCAGCAGCGGTATGGTTCGTTCGCCGCGATGGCTCATTTCGATTGAATAAATGGCGTTTACACGCAGCAGGATAAAAACTGCGGCTGCCGGAATAAGCCAGGTAAATGCAAATACCACGGAGATATACCACAGTTTCAGCCAAAGAGGCAATACAATCGAATACAAATCCGGGCGCATCAGCAGGGCAGCAGTGGCTAATGTGGGAATAATCAGGGGGTGAAGAACGTATGAAAGGAATTTAGAAAACCGTAAATCAGGTATTGGCATCGTATAATATGTTTTTGTTTTAAAAGCATTTGCACCGGCNNATTTATTACATTACTTTGCGCAGGCGGGCAACCGGGATATTGAGAAGCTCCCGGTATTTTGCCACGGTACGCCGGGCAATGGGATAGCCTTTCTGTTTTAATATCGCTGTAAGCTCTTCGTCGGTGAGTGGTTTGCCTTTTTTCTCGGCAGCAATACAATCCGAAAGTATTTTTTTAATCTCGCGCGTCGAAATTTCTTCTCCCTGGTCGTTCTGTATAGATTCGGAGAAGAAGCTTTTTAACAGGAATGTACCGAAAGGCGTTTGCACATACTTGCTGTTGGCAACGCGCGAAATGGTAGATATATCAAGCCCTACCCGTTCAGCAATGTCTTTCAGGATCATAGGGCGCAGCTTGGTTTCATCGCCTTCGAGGAAATATTTCTGCTGGTAATCCATGATGGATTTCATGGTCACATAGAGCGTATCCTGTCTTTGTTTTATGGCTTCGATAAACCAGCGGGCAGAATCAATTTTCTGCTTTATAAACACAACAGCATCACGCTGCGAATCGTTTTTCTCTTTCCTGTTTTTGTTTTCGCCGTAGGTTTCAAGCATATCGGTGTAGGTACGGCTTAACCTGAGTTCGGGCATGTTGCGCTGGTTCAGGGTGAGTTCGAGCACACCATCCTTGTTCTCGATAATAAAATCGGGAATCACGTATTGGTTCCCCGACATTGAGGCACTGAAGGCACTCCCGGGCTTGGGATTTAGCTTTAGTATTTCGTTAATGGCTTCACGCAGATCGTCCTCCTCAGAGTGGGTGCGTTTCAGTATTTTATCGTAATGTTTTTTGCTGAAATCTTCGAAACAACGATCGAGGATGGTAATAGCCAGTTTCACTGATGGCGAGGGAGCTGTTCTTTTAAGCTGCAGTATCAGGCACTCCTGCAGGTTGCGGGCAGCCACGCCGGCAGGCTCAAAGCTCTGCACCACTTTAAGCATCTGCTCTATTTCGGCAACGGTGGTAGTTACACCCTGGGTAAATGCCAGGTCATCGACCATTGCACTGATGTCGCGTTGCAGGTATCCGGCTTCATCGAGGTTGCCGATAATGGTAGTGCCTATTGTACGTTTGTGTGGCGGGAAGTCTTTCAGGTCGAGTTGCGAAAGCAGTGATTCGTGAAAACCCGTGTCTGCGGTCATGGGCATTTCTTTATGCTCATCGTTGGCCGAGCTGTTGTTGGCATTCAGCCTGTACGATGGTATATCGTCATCACTCAGGTAATCGTTGATGTCGACATCATTCTGAATATCATCGTTTTTATCAGTATCGGAATCCCCGTAATCATCCGCATCGTTATCGCTGCTTTGGTCGTAATCTTCATCGATTTCCAATACCGGGTTTTCTTCAATTTCCTGTTTGATGCGTTGTTCGAGAGCCATCGAAGGAATTTGCAGAAGCTTCATCAGCAGGATCTGCTGAGGCGAAAGTTTCTGGAGTAATTTCTGTTGAAGGCGTTGGTTGAGCATATTTTTAACTGGTATGTGTGTTCATTAATTCAAAGATACCTCTTTTTGATTAATTGCACTAACCTTAAAAAGTTATAGGGGTTACCCGGATTAAAATTCAGCAGTTTGCGGTGTGCGGGGGAATGGGATTACATCGCGGATATTGGCCATGCCTGTTACAAAAAGCATCAGCCTCTCAAAGCCCAGGCCAAAACCAGCGTGCGGCGCGGTTCCAAACTTCCTGGTTTCGAGGTACCACCACATATCTTTTTCTGGGATTTGCAGTTCCTGTATGCGCGACATCAGTTTTTCATAATCCTCTTCGCGCTGCGATCCGCCGATAATTTCACCAATACGCGGGAAAAGAACGTCCATGGCGCGTACTGTTTTGCCATCGTCATTCTGTTTCATGTAAAATGCTTTTATCTCTTTTGGGTAGTCGGTCAGGATTACAGGTTTGTTAAAGACTTTTTCAACCAGGTATCGTTCGTGTTCCGATTGCAGGTCAACACCCCACGAAACGGGGAATTCGAATTTCTGTCCTGATGCCAGCAGAATTTCTATGGCACGGGTATATGTGAGTCTTTCGAACTGGTTGCCGGTAACAAATTTCAGGCGCTCAATCAGCTCATTATCGTACATTTTCTGCAGGAACTCAAGGTCGTCGTAACAATTTTCGAGGGCATACCGGATCAGGTATTTCAGGAAATCTTCTGCCAGGTCCATGTTATCAACAATATCGTAGAAAGCCATTTCAGGCTCTATCATCCAGAATTCGGCCAGGTGGCGCGGGGTATTGCTGTTTTCGGCTCGGAAAGTAGGACCAAAAGTATAAATTTCGGAAAGTGCCATTGCCGCAAGTTCTCCATTCAGCTGACCCGAAACCGTAAGGTTGGTGCTTTTACCGAAAAAATCCTGCGAATAGTCGATCTCGTTGTTTTCGGTCTTGGGCAGGTTGTTCATATCCAGTGTGGTTACCCTGAACATGGCTCCTGCACCTTCGGCATCCGAACCCGTAATAATAGGGGTGTGAATGTAATAAAAACCCATATCGTTAAAATACTTGTGAATGGCGTAAGCCATATTGTGCCTGATGCGTAACACGGCGCCAAAAGTATTGGTACGGGGCCGCAGGTGCGCTATCTCGCGCAGGAACTCGAGCGTGTGGCCTTTTTTCTGTAACGGGTACACATCAGGATCGGCGGTGCCATATACCACAATGTGAGTTGCGTGTATTTCGACCGATTGTCCGGCACCCGGCGATTCAACCAAAGTTCCGGTAACCGCGATGCATGCCCCGGTGCTTATCGATTTCAGAACTTCTTCATCGAAATTGGCCAGGTCGACAACTACCTGTATGCTGTGTATAATTGATCCGTCGTTCAGTGCAATGAAAGCTACATTTTTATTTCCGCGCTTGGTACGAACCCAACCTTTAATGGTAACACTGTTTCCGATACCTGTTTTTTCAGGGGTTTTGAGTAAATCAACAATTTTTGTTCTTCTCGATTCCGACATAAAAGCTTTGTAATTAGGTAATTGCAACTTGTTTTGTAAGCCAAAGTGCAAAGATAAGCAAATATTTGTGATTCTTCCGGGATTTGAGTGCTGCTGGAAAGGCAAGATTTTTTTATCCCCTGTGCCAACGAATCCTTAGCTGAAATGTTTTGTTTACATTTACCCAATCAAAAATTATGGAAAAACACCTGGATATATTACCTCTCAGTGAATGGTTACCGACAGGAGGCAAGCCCTTAATTATCGGGGGGCCTTGCAGTGCCGAAAGCTACGAACAGGTTATGGGTACCGCCCGTAAACTGGCTGTTTTAAACCAGGTGAAGGTATTCAGGGCCGGGTTGTGGAAACCACGCACCCGCCCTTCATCTTTCGAAGGTGTTGGCGAAACAGGGTTGGAGTGGCTAACCGAAGTAAAGCGCGAAACCGGCTTACTTACTGCTGTTGAAGTTGCCCACCCCTCGCATGTGGAAGCCTGCCTCAGACACAACATCGATATCCTGTGGTTAGGGGCACGAACCGTAGTAAATCCTTTTTCGGTGCAGGAACTGGCGGGTGTACTTCAAGGGGTTGATATACCGGTAATGGTTAAAAATCCGCTGCATCCTGATGTCGGCCTCTGGCTGGGGGCACTCGAAAGACTTAATCATGCCGGGATACATAAACTAGTTGCCATACATCGTGGTTTTTATTACTACCATCATGCCCTGTACCGGAATCAGCCGATGTGGGAAATTCCCATTGAGTTACAGCGACGTGTTCCGGGTTTGCCGGTAATTTGCGATCCGAGTCATATCTGCGGTCGCCGCGACCTGCTGTTGACGGTAAGCCAGAAAGCGCTCGACCTCGAAATGGCCGGACTGATGATAGAATCGCACCTCGATCCGGATCATGCCTTAACCGATGCCAGCCAGCAATTAACTCCCGACGACCTGGGTATTCTGATCAATGCACTGGTAGTGCGGCAAACTACGGGAAACAAAGAATTTGAATCGAAACTCGAAAAACTGCAAAGGGAAATTGATAAAATGGATGCCGAATTGCTTGATATCCTGAGTAAACGGCTGAAAATTGTCGACGAAATCGGGCAATATAAAAAGGAAAACAATATTACAATACTGCAGATAAAGCGCTGGCGCGATATTTTTTACGACAGGCTCAACCTGGGTTCGCGCATGGGCCTCAGCCAGGATTTCCTGTTTAAACTGCTGCAACTGCTGCATGAGGAATCGATTCTGCGGCAGGAAGAAATAATGGGACTTAAAGAAATTGGAAAGACGGAATGATGTTAAAAATATTACCGCTTACATCCATTTTTTTCGCTTAAACATATAAATAAATCCTACCGATATCAGCAGCATGCTGGCCATCAGGAACCAGAACGTATGCGTTTCGTGCATCATAGGCAGGTTTACATTCATGCCATACAGGCTGGCAATAAAGGTTAGTGGCAGCAGGATCGAGGATATGAGGGTGAGCGCTTTCATGATTTCGTTACTGCGGTTGGTCTGCATCGAATCGAAGGTTTTCGACAAGCCTTCAATCAATTCTTCGTAGTCTTCAATCATATCCCACATTTTCTGGTAGTAGTCCAAAATGTTACCCCAGTATTCTTCCATGTTTTCAGCATAACCTTCAATTTGCCCCGATTCAAATTTCTGGAAAAGCCTGAGCTGTGGTTTAAAAATTGTGTTCAGCAATATCATGTTCCGCCTGGTGAGCGAAATGCGCTCGATGGTTTTTTCAGCTTTCTTGCCAAAAAGTTCGCGGTTTATGAGTTCCAGCTCAATCCCCAGTTTGCTGATGAGTGAAAGAGTTTCCTGCATCAGTTTTTCCAGCACTTTGTACAGCAGAGCATCCGATGTTCCGGCCTGGAGGATCTCGTACGGATCATTCATCTCCTTGGCGCTGTTAAAAAGGCTGCTTACTACCCAGTGGGGTTTGCCGATGGTAATAATATATCCTTCGCCCCAGAAGATTTTAACCTCCTTGGTTTTCAGGAAACGGTTCCAACGGTCGTAATGCGGGAAATGCAGGATCAGGAAATAATAATCATCGTAAATATCGATCTTAGGTCGTTGATTCACACTTCGGCAGTCTTCAATATCGAGCGGGTGGAAGTGAAAATTATCTTTCAGAAATCCGAGGTCCTCATCTGAGGGGTCTTCAATATAATGCCACTTAATCGTGCCTATCTTAATAGTCTGAATCATAGGTTGCCCTTTTTTATGATCGTAAATACTGATGAATTTTACATTCCTGCGTTTGTTTTGAAATGAAGGGCAAAGGTAATTCAAATATCGGTTAATCATGAATTTTTTCTGCTGCGACTTGTCAATTTCAACGACATCTTTTTAGCTACGATATAGCCTGGTTTAAGTTGCTGTAACTGCGATGTTTCTTCGGGGATAGCGCATCATGCATGCATTTTTCAACATATTCTGCATCAATGCGTATCTTTGCGCAAATTTTTAGCAATCGTATGGAACAACTTCCCCTCAATGCATGGCTGCCCATTACCCGCGACGAAATGCTGGCCCGTGGCTGGACCGAGGTTGACGTTGTTATCATTTCGGGTGATGCCTATGTGGATCATCCTGCTTTTGGCACTGCTGTGATTGCGCGGGTTATTGAAAATGCCGGTTTTACAGTTGCAATTGTGCCCCAGCCCAACTGGAAGGACGACCTGCGTGATTTTCGCAAATTTGGCAAACCGAGGCTTTGTTTTGCCGTAGCTGCGGGTAACATGGACAGCATGGTGAACCATTACACAGCCGGCAAACGACTGAGGTCCGACGATGCTTATACGCCCGGGGGAAAAGCCGGTTTCAGGCCCGATTATGCCACGGTGGTGTACACCCATATCCTGAAAAAGTTATTTCCCGAAGTGCCGGTTGTAATCGGGGGCATTGAAGCCAGCATGCGAAGGCTCGCACATTACGACTATTGGTCGGATACGCTGAAACCTTCCATACTTGTTGACAGTGGCGCCGATTTGCTGGTATATGGCATGGCCGAAAAAGGAATTGTGGAAATATTGAAAAGGCTGGCCGAGAATCCCGAACCCGGGTGGATAACCGATGTGCCTCAAACCGGGTTCGTAGTTCCGGGAGCAGCGGCTAAGGATTTCGAAAACAAGGAGAAATCAATTACTCTGCCCTCGTATACGGCCTGCCTGAAGGATAAAAAAGCTTTTGGAGAAGCATTCAAACATATTGAACAGGAAAGCAATAAGGCCTCAGCCCACAGGCTGATACAGCATTCGGGTGAGCAGGCCGTGGTAATTAACCCGCCTTTCCCGCTCATGACTACCGACGAGTTGGATGCCGTATACGCTTTACCATATACACGTTTGCCGCACCCGAAATACAAAAAAAGGGGAGTGGTGCCGGCTTACGAAATGATCAGGCATTCGGTTACTATGCATCGCGGATGTTTCGGAGGCTGTGCTTTTTGTACCCTCAGCGCGCACCAGGGGAAATTTATCTCCAGCCGCTCGGAAGCTTCAATTCTGCATGAGGTTGAAGAAATCAGTAAAATGCCCGATTTTAACGGTAGTGTTTCAGATTTGGGCGGTCCCTCGGCCAATATGTATAAAATGCAGGGTTTCGACCTCGATATCTGCGAAAAATGTAAAAGACCGTCCTGTATATTTCCTTCTATCTGTAACAACCTGAACACCAATCACAAGCCGCTTACCCTTTTGTATAAAAAAGCATCGGCCATAAAAGGAATCAGGAAAATTTATATCGGAAGCGGTATCCGTTATGATATGCTGGTCGGCCGGAGCGCCGCCGATGATAAGCGATTCGGTTTAACCGAATATACCCGCAACCTGGTGAAGAATCATGTTTCGGGCAGGCTCAAGGTAGCCCCCGAACATACCAGCGACCATATTCTGAAAATCATGCGTAAGCCTTCATTTAAGCTGTTTCACCAGTTTAAACAAACTTTTGATGAACTCAACAAGCAGGAAGGGCTTCGGCAGCAGATAATTCCGTATTTTATTTCGAGCCACCCCGGCAGCCGTCTCAGCGATATGGCCCACCTGGCATGCGAAACCCGGGAACTTGGTTTTCAATTGGAACAGGTGCAGGATTTTACGCCCACACCCCTTACCCTGGCCAGTGCCATTTATTATTCGGGTATTCATCCCTACACCGGCGAGCAGGTTTTTACATCCCGAAGCAGGCAGGAAAAAGAAGAGCAGCGGAAGTTTTTCTTCTGGTACAAGCCTGAAAACAGGCAATGGATCAGGCAATCGCTTGCCAAAATCGGGGAGCCGGCCCTTGCCGACCAATTGTTAGGCGGGAAAAGCAGGAGGTAAAAGATAATTCAGAATCCTTCATCTCTTGTTAATTTTCGTGGCAGTTCAAACAAAATCCTTTGTGAATACAGATGGTTCCGCCACAGGTAGGGCAATGCCATCTTACCGCCTCTTTCTCCATAAAGTTTATCAGTCCGTGGTTTTTAATATACAGCAGGTTATCGAGCAGGTTGGTATTGTACCGGGTGCGGTAACGCTTGTCGAGTTGTTTTAAACG
>DGQJ01000354.1:9869-12290 GCA_002389705.1 Bacteroidales bacterium UBA4417 | reverse complement strand
TTCATGAGTTTGAAGCAGATAAAGAAATAATAAATTCGGGAACAGATCCGGTTATTTACACCCGGCTGCTTTTTAGTCAGGATAAAACTGCACAGGCAATATTGCTTGGCAATAATTTCAATTACTCACTCATAAAAAGGAGGTTAACCATGTTTTACAAAAAGAGTACACGGTTTGCAAAATTGAAAGCAATCGTGATTATGCCTGCAGCCATCTGTGCGGTAATGATTTACACCCTGGGCTGCCAGCAATCGACCAACAATTCAGCCACGGCTTTAAAGCCTTCTGACAGCAATATCATGCCTCCTCCTCCCCCGCCACCGCCACCACCAGCCGGCACCAACGATGAGAGCGGAGTATTTACTGTGGTGGAAAATATGCCTCAATTCCCTGGTGGTGATGAAGGCAGGATAAATTATATGATAAAAAACCTGAAATACCCGAAAGAAGCCATAGAAAAAAAGCTGGAAGGTACAGTATATGTTTCCTTTATTGTTGAGCCTGATGGTACTGTGAGTACAGCCAAAGTGCTAAAAGGAATAGGGAAAATTTGCGATGAGGAAGCCTTACGGGTAATTTCGGCCATGCCCAAATGGAAACCAGGAACTCAGAACGGAAAAGCCGTGCGGGTTCAGTTCACCTTGCCGGTAAATTTCAAGTTAAAATAATGCCATGCATAGCCTGATCCGGATCATATGCGTATTGACCATCACAAGCCTTTGTAGCGAGGCTTTCGCCCAGGGTCGCTTTTGTAAACAAAACCAACTGGACAACGAAGGACTAAAGCATGGGTATTGGGTTACACGATCAACATTACATCCGGATCAGAAAATTTTCAGTGGCTGGTATAAGCATGGCAATGAAACCAAAAGGTGTGTTTATTACGACAGCGGGGACCCGGTACTAAAACTCAGGTACAAGAATGACAGCGTAATGCGGATCAGGAAGTATGATAACCAGGGCAGGCTGCAATACAAGGGAACGGCGCTGTGGCTGAACAACCAGAATGAGATGCGTTTCTGCTGGGATGGTGAGTTTAGTTTTTATGATACACGCAGGCACAGGATTGCCAGGGTAACTTATATCAGGGGCGTGGAACAGGATGCCCTGTAAAGCAGGCTACCACGGTTGATATTACAGGAATAACAAGCACAGGTTATCAAAAAAAACAGAGCGGGCAGCCGATGGCTGCCCGCTCTGTTTTTACAATTTATAATCCGATCAGGCAGTTACGATCTCGAAAGTATCGTTTGCAATTACCAACTCTTCGTTAGTCGGAACCACCATAACAGTAACTTTCGAATCCGCTTTACTGATTACAGCTTCTTTGCCTCTTAGCTTGGTATTTTTCTGAACATCGAATTCAAGGCCCATAAAACCAAGACCTTCGCAAACCTGCTCGCGGGTTTCCCAGCCATTTTCGCCAACGCCGCCGGTAAAAATCACAACATCAACACCTCCCATGGCAGCTGCATAGGAGCCAATGTACTTTTTAATCCGGTAATGGTAAATATCGAGCGAAACCTGTGCCCTGTGATTTCCGTCGGCAGCAGCAGTTTCAACATCGCGCATATCACTCGAAACACCCGAAAGCCCTAGAATACCGCTGTGCTTATTGATAAGTGTGCTGGTATAAGGGATGCTGGTTTCTTCTTTATCAGCAATATACAGGAGTGCCCCTGCGTCAATGTCGCCGCAGCGGGTACCCATAACAAGCCCTTCAACTGGGGTCATTCCCATCGAAGTATCAACCGATTTGCCATTTTTAATGGCACATATTGAAGCCCCGTTGCCCAGGTGGCAGCTGATGATCCTGAGATCTTCAATTTTCTTCCCGAGAATATCGGCGGCACGCTGACCCACAAAACGATGGCTTGAGCCATGGAATCCATAACGGCGCACTTTGTATTTTTCGTAAAGCGAATAAGGAATCCCGTAAAGGTATGCCTGTTCCGACATTGTCTGGTGGTAGGCTGTATCAAAAACACCAACCTGCGGAACTTCGGGCAGTAATTTGGTAATGGCATAAATCCCTTCGAGGTTTGGCGGATTGTGCAATGGCGCCAGGTCAATACATTCAACCAGGGCATCAATCACTTCTTTGGTAATTGCAACGCTGCTGTTAAATTTTTCGCCGGCATGCACCACCCTGTGGCCAACGGCACCAATCTCATTCATGTTTTTTACACATCCATATTCTTTGTGTGTAAGAATTCCCAGCACAAGCTCAATACCTGCCTGGTGATCGAGAATTTCGCCTTCGAGTTTCAGCACATCGCCGTTAGCCATGTAATGCTTTATGGATGCACCTTTCAAACCGATTTTATCAACCAGTCCTTTGGCAACTACTTCGGCCGAAGGCATTTCGAAGAGCTGGTATTTAATGGATGAACTTCCGCAGTTCAATACTATAATCTTCAT
>DGQJ01000354.1:6115-9723 GCA_002389705.1 Bacteroidales bacterium UBA4417 | reverse complement strand
GCAATACCTTCCATAAGCATTTCGCAGGCATGGTTTATCACGATACACATCATACGTGTTGTAACGTTGCCTGGCGATTCCATGAGGGTGATCGGTTTCTTTTCGAGCATGCGAACAAAACGGCTCACGGTCTCGAAAGCTGCTTCGGAAGTACGTGCACTACGAACAACCTCGAGCACCTTTACATTATCCGCCGGCGACATAAAATGCAGTCCAACCGCGCGATCAGGATATTCAAGTCCCGAAGCCAGATCGGAGATCATGAGTGTAGCCGTGTTCGAAGCCAGAATAGCATCACGGCGCACATATTTTTCGGCCTTCTGCAGAATTTCCTTCCTGATCTCGAGGCTGGTGCCGGGTTTACGCGAATTAATGGCTTCAAAAACAATATCACAGTCGGCCAGGTCTCTGTATTCAACAGTACCTTTGATACGCGACATGATGAGGCGTTTTTCGCTGTTGGTCATACCCCAGCGAAGAATTTCCGTATCGAGCATACGGGTAATACCTTCGAGTCCGCCGGCTACACGTTTTTCATCAAGATCGAGGCAAACAACATCAAAACCATGCTGACTGATTGTTTTTGCAATTTCCTGGCCCATGGAGCCAAATCCTATTATTCCAATCTGGTGGATGGCTCCATGCGGTTTTGGACTCTTGGTAAGACTGAAATCTTCCAGTTTTCCGATTATTTCTGACATTTTAGTAGGATATTTTGGTGTATGAATATAAGCATCTTAAAAAGACCCATCATGTTAAAAGTCAACACCTTAACCATCAGAGCCCTTATTCAGGGTGCAAAGGTAAAATTTATTTAACGGTTATGTCACTAAAACCGGTAATATTTTCGTACTGAGCAAACAAGGCAGAGTAATCAGGACGGTACACCTGGCAAAATTCTGCAGACAAGGATCACGAGTCCGAGCTACAAATTGAAATCACGATTCACCCAAGCCCAGATTTGCCGGCTGTTGAAAACTATAAAAGCAGAACATACAAAATGAGGTAATAGACTTTTCAAATTTTGTACTTTTGCAGGCTGCGGCTATGAACGACACTATTGTACGATACCAGTTGAACCCGATGCTTACCGATACGGTAGGTTTCTTCGACTATTGCGTACCACTGACCAACGAAAGCCAGGCGCCGATTGCCGACTCGCTGAAAAAGTATTACAATTTCGGGGCTTACGACTACATTTCACCGCTACCTCCGCATAAGCAGTTTAAACAAACCATTTCGATATTTGAGCCACATAACCTGGCTCCAAAACATGGTGGCCCTTTGGCAATCGAAAAACAATCGACCGACTGGTT
This sequence comes from Bacteroidales bacterium UBA4417, assembly GCA_002389705.1. Classification (GTDB taxonomy): domain Bacteria; phylum Bacteroidota; class Bacteroidia; order Bacteroidales; family UBA4417; genus UBA4417. The sequence continues at coordinate 8,407 of DGQJ01000354.1, read as the reverse complement.
TACCGTGGTTTTTGTAACCTGCCTGTTTATACTAGCCTGGATACAGAACTCTTATTCAAAAAGGCTTGGCCAGATTTTCCAGGCGGTGGCGCAGGCGCATTACATAAACCAGCTCGAACGCGAGGGTAACCTTTTTAAAGAAAGAATATCACTCGGACTTGGATTTATTTTTTACAGCATCAGCGCCATTTTTGGATTTCTAATTGTGCGCGAGTTTGCCGGAATTCCTGCCGGGCTCCACAACCTGACATTTGCGGCAATTATGATGGGAGGGCTCATGGCCTACCAACTGTTAAAATCTTCGCTTATATACCTGTCGGGAATTATATTCGACACACGCGAGGTAGCCCGGCTATACCAACTTAACATAATGATTTTCAATAATGTAATTGGCATAATATTATTCCCGCTGGCAGTGGTTTGTTTTTATTGGGATAATATTTTTGTTTTGACGACAGGAATAATAATTGTTTTGCTACTGTTGATTTACCGGCTGTTCAGGGGTATTTTAACGGGGCTCGCCAACAAGAGCTACAATTTGTTTTATTTATTTTTATACCTTTGCACCCTCGAAATTTTACCCCTTTTACTTCTGTATAAGGTTTTAAGTAAAATGTAGAGTTAGATTCTTTTTTTCTAAACTTTTTAATAATTTTTGTAATCGTGTCAAAAGTCAAGAACATCCTGGTGTCGCAACCTGTTCCTGCAGATCTTGAAAAATCACCTTATGGAGATTTGATTAAGAAGTACGGCGTAAACATTGAGTTTATCAAGTTCTTCAAAATCGAAAGTGTTTCTGTACGTGAGTTTCGTGATGAGAAAGTTTATATTAACGAACACACTGCTATCATTTTTAACAGCAAACATGCTGTCGATCATTTCTTCGGCATTGCCAAAGATGTTAGGGTTGAGGTTCCGGAAACCATGAAATATTTCTGTATTTCCGAATCTGTAGCTTTCTATCTTCAGAAATATGTTCAGTTCCGCAAACGCAAAATCTTCTTTTCGGAGAACGACGTGTCGCAACTGATGGACCTTATCAAGAAGCATAAAACTGAACGCTTCCTTCTGCCCTGCTCCGACAACCACAGCAAAGATCTGCCTGATTTACTGGATGCAGCAAAAATAAATTACAGCGAGGCTGTTTTATACCGCACTGTTCCTGCCGAAATGAAAGCGCTGGTCGACATTAACAAATTCGATATGCTGGTGTTCTTCAGCCCACAAGGCATACGTTCACTCTTTCACAACTGGCCCGATTTTAAACAGGGCGATATTGCGATCGGAACATTTGGAACTACAACGTCGCAGGCTGCTACCGAAGCCGGATTAAAAGTAAATCTTTCGGCCCCGAATCCAACCACACCATCCATGACCATGGCAATTGATGCTTACTTGTCAAAATGCCAGAAAAAGGCATAATACTCTTTTCAAACATACTTTAAACCCCGTTATTAATAAAAATAGCGGGGTTTTTTATTGATATTTAACGTTTATACGGCCAGGGCTTAAACAGGCACTTCCATAAATCATTAATTTTGCATCAAGACTATACCTGATGATAAGTACCGAAGCCAGAAAAACCTTTAGAAAACCGGAAAAAATCTGCAACCAGAAGCAGATTGACCGTCTGTTCAGCGAAGGGAAATCAATACGGTCGGGTATGTTCCGCATGCATTACCTGCTCACCGACGCACCGGAAATACCTGCAGTTCAGTTGCTGATTGCCGTTCCTAAAAAAAAACTCAGGCACGCCGTTACCCGTAACCGTATGAAACGGCTTATCCGCGAATCGTACAGGCTTCACAAACAAAACGTAATTGAATTTTTCAGCCTCATGAATAAACATTGCGACTTAGCTATTGTATTTACAGGCCAGCAATGCATTTCCCAATTGGAAACCCATGCTGCAATAAATGAGCTGTTGGACCGTTTAATAAAAACACATGAAAAAAATCCTCAGTAAGCTAATGATAGGTGGTATACGGTTTTACCAGTATGCCATTTCTCCTTATTTACCACCTTCGTGCAGGTACACTCCAAGTTGTTCTGCTTATGGAATTGAGGCCCTCAAAAAATACGGTCCGTTTAAAGGTGGTTGGCTGACCATCAAAAGAATAGCATCATGCCATCCCTGGGGCGGAAGCGGGTACGATCCTGTTCCTTGAGAAGTCCGGACTAAAAAAATACATGCAATTCTGGTCAGAACAAAGGTTTTCAACAACTGTTTTAAATCGGTACTGACGGTAATAACCAAAATGATAATCACGCAAGAAATGAAACATAAATTCA
>DGQJ01000354.1:0-6093 GCA_002389705.1 Bacteroidales bacterium UBA4417 | reverse complement strand
TGAATACCAACTATGTGGATGGTGTAAATCCTTCGGACCTGATGAAAACCGGCATTGATGCCATGCTCGATAAACTGGATCCTTATACGGTGTATATCCCGGAATCGGAAATTGAAGATTACCGGTTTATGACCACAGGTGAATATGGCGGCATAGGATCGCTGATACACAAACAGGGTGACTATGTAATTATTTCGGAGCCTTACGAAAATTCGCCGGCACAAAAATCGGGTTTGAAAGCAGGCGATAAAATATTGAAAATAAACGATAAAAGCGCTGCCGGCAAGTCGGTGGAAGATGTGAGTACTATACTGAAAGGTCAACCCGGAACCAGTTTTAAACTGGTGGTTGAGCGCGATGGAGAGCCAAAGCCCCTGACTTTTGAGGTGGTGCGCGAAAAAATTACCATTGATCCTGTGCCCTACTATGGTATGCTTTCAGGAGGAACTGGTTACATCAAACTTACCTCGTTTACGCAAACCGCCTCGGCGGAAGTAAAGAAAGCTTTGCTCGACCTGAAAGCAAAAAACACCCTCAATGGGCTGGTACTCGACCTGCGCGACAATGGCGGCGGACTGTTGAATGAAGCTGTAAATATTGTAAATCTATTCGTAAAGAAAAACGAACTCGTTGTTTCGACCAAAGGCAAACAAAAAGATAAAAACCGCAGCTATCAAACCACCATGGAACCGGTAGATGTTAATCTGCCACTCACCGTGCTGGTGAATGGTAACAGTGCGTCAGCTTCCGAAATTGTTGCAGGCGCTTTACAGGACCTCGACCGCGCGGTAATAGTTGGTCGTCGTACTTTTGGTAAAGGGCTGGTGCAAAATGTTTTCCCGTTAAGCTATAACACACAGGTGAAGATAACGGTTGCCAAATATTACATCCCAAGCGGACGTTGCATACAGGAAATAGATTATGCACATAAAAATGCAGCCGGAGCCAACAGCACCATTCCCGATTCGCTTATCACGGCCTATAAAACTCTACACGGCCGTACGGTTTACGATGGTAAAGGAATTTCACCTGATATTACCACCGACACTTCAAAACTGAGTACCATTTCGTATAACCTGATTACCAAATACATACTGTTCGATTATGCTACACGGTATGCAGCAACACATTCAACCATTGCACCGGCTGCCACTTTCAAAATAAATGATGACGAGTACAATGATTTTGTGGCTTTTACCGAGAAAAAGGGATTCGAATTTAAGAGCGCTGCCGAAAGAGAACTCGAATCAGTAAAGAAAGCTGCTGTTTACGAAAATTGCTGGAACGATATGAAACCCCAGTACGATGCAATGCTCTCCACAATAAATCAGCATAAGAAAAAGGACTTATTCGAGAATAAAAAAGAAATCAGCGATTACCTCGAACAGGAAATTGTAAGCCGGTATTATTTCCAGAAAGGCCGCATTGAAATTACCCTCGACCGCGATCCCGAACTTAAAAGCGCCGTAAATGTATTGAACGATGCCAATACCTACACATCGATTCTCAACGGCACGCTTACCAAAGCCGAGAAACAGCCGAAACCAGTTAAAACCCAGAACTAAGTCAGGAAGCATGCAGTTTTTTACAGGCGAAGCCGGCATAAACACACGGTACACTACCATGTACTATGTGTCCCTGGCACTGCTGGTTGCTTCACTTCCCCTGTCGAAGTTTACCATGAGTGTTTTCCAGTTCACTACGCTCATTTTCTGGCTCTGGCATGGTGTTGATACCACCTTCCTGCACAAATATTCATTTCAAAAATTACTAAATCCAGCCAGGTTACTGGCATTGGTGGCAGAAACTTTAGTTCAGATCAGCATAGCTTTCGCACAAAAACTGACCCGGTTTTCCCGGAACAAACCGGCACTTATCCTTACATCCCTAGTACTTCTTCATGTTATAGGGCTTTTTTATACCACCGATTTCGGGTACGCGCTCAAAGACTTCAGAACCAAACTCCCCATCCTGATACTCCCGCTATTCCTGGCTACAGGCCCACGTTTGAATACTGACACATTTTACCAGATACTGGTATTATTTTGTGCCGCAGTATTTGCTGAAAGCATTTACAGATTAATACAATTCATCTTTACGGCTGTAGCCGATCCCAGGGATGTTGAGGTACATACCTCGCATATCAGGTATAGCTTAAACGCTGTATTTGCGATATTTATACTAATATTTTTCGCGTTTAAATATCAGAAATTACCGACAGCCTGGCGTGTTACGGCAATTATATCAGCAACCTGGCTGGCAGTATTTATGGTATATATGAATTATACAACCGGTGTTTTGCTCCTGGCGATAATCGGCTTTATTATGCTGATTTTTTACATGCTCAGGATTAAAAAAGCCGGCTTGAAAATAGCCTTGCTTTCGGCAATAATTATTGCTGTACTGCTCCCCTTGCTTTACGTATTTTCGGTATCATATCGTTACCTGCATACACCTGAGGTCGATTTTGCGAAACTCGATAAATATACCCCGGCAGGAAACTCATACTACCACGATACACTCAATTTCAAATCAAAAAACGGGCAATGGATCGGCTTGTATATTTGTGATAAAGAATTACGCCAGGCATGGGCACAACGTAGTAAGCTGCCTGTCGACGGGCTCGATAAAAACAAACAGGTGGTACGGGCTACCCTCATTACATACCTGGCATCGAAAGGACTCAGGAAAGATGCCGGAGGAATAAACAGCCTATCGGAAGAAGATATCCGAAACATCGAAAACGGAATCAACAGGTTTGACTATAAGAAAATACCCGGAATACAGTCGCAGATTGAGGATTTTATAGGCGGTTACCAGCGTTATATCCGTAATCACGATCCAAATGCAGGTTCAATGATTCAGCGGTTTGAGTACTGGCGCACCTCGCTGCTACTCATCAGGCAGCACCCGGTTTTTGGTGTTGGCACCGGCGACGTACCCCAGGCTTTCGAGGAACAGTACATCAAAATGAACAGTAACCTGTCGCCACAATTCAGGCTCAGGTCGCATAACCAATACTTCTCCGTTACGATAGCACTTGGAATTTTCGGGCTGATATGGTTCCTGGTAGTGATGATATACCCGGGGATGATAACCAGGAATTTTAACAATTACTTTTATGTGATTTTCTGGCTTATTATGATGATCTCCATGTTTACTGAAGATACCATCGAAAGCCAGGAAGGTGTAACTTTTTATGCCATTTTCACCGCAATGATGCTTTTAGGGAGAGATCGAACCGAGAACATGGAGTCATTACACGATTGATTTAAAGCATTTTAACAAATACAACAAATCATTTACTGAAAATATGCTGGCACCCGTACTGAGTAAGTGATGTTTTTAGAACCGATTCGTGTTAAACCACACATTTTTTAAATTACATTTATACCCAATTTTACCATCACATGACTACACATACTTTTACTATTGCTTATAAAGAAGTTGCGGGTGAAGCGCAGCTTTCGGACAGCGACAGGAAATTGCTAAATGAAGCCTGGCTTGCGTGCGATTCGGCATATGCACCCTATTCGAATTTTCATGTAGGCGCTGCCCTTGAACTGGCTAACGGATTGATATTTAAGGGTAACAATCAGGAAAACGCCGCTTATCCTTCGGGGATTTGCGCAGAGCGGGTTGCAGTTTTTTCAGCCTCTTCACAGTATCCCGGAGTTGCTATCAAGTGCATTGCAGTGGTGGCTAAAACAGATGTATTTCACCTGGCAAACCCGGTTACCCCATGTGGTGCATGCCGGCAGGTGATTGCCGAATATGAAATGCTGGCCGGGCAGCCCATCCGTATTATACTTCAGGGAAATTCAGAGAAAATCTGGATTCTCGAAGGCATATCAAACCTTCTGCCCCTCATGTTTCATGGCGGTGAACTGAAAAAATAAGCCATTGCCCGGATTGCGGTCTGCAGGATGTTTCGTGAAGAACATCTTGAAAAATTAATATTGCTTTCCTCACCCCGATTCCTGAATCGGAAAAATTTGTACTGGTCAGGACAAACCAGACCTGTTAAAATCTCAAACCATTTTTAAAACCTCATAACTCAAGCTTTATGAAAAAGTTTCTGCTTCTCAGCCTGATTTTTGTTACGCTGCTTTCGATGAAAGATGATAAACCCGCTTATCGTTTATTCAGGCAGGACGGCAAAAATGCATCATACAAGGAATTGATTAAGGAAGCCAGTGGGGCTGATATTGTGTTCTTTGGCGAATTGCACGACAACCCCATCTGCCATTGGCTTGAGTACGAGATAACTGCTGACTTATTTAAGGCCAAAGGTTCGAACCTGGTTTTAGGAGCCGAGATGTTTGAAGCCGACAACCAACTGATTGTTAACGAATACCTGGCAGGATTGGTGAAGGAAAAAGATTTCGAAGCCCAGGCCCGGCTCTGGCCGAATTATAAAACCGATTACAAGCGTTTGCTGAACTTTGCCCGCGACAGCAGCCTGCGGTTTATTGCTACCAATATTCCGCGCCGGTATGCTGCTATGGTTAATAAGAGCGGCTTCGAGATACTGAATACCCTGGGAAAGGATGCACAGGCTTTTATGGCGCCACTGCCTGTAAAATACGACTCAACACTGGCTTGTTACGCCGATATGGCAAAAGCCATGGGTGGAGGCGCATCGCACGTTACCAGCAATATTACCAAGGCCCAGGCGATGAAAGATGCAACCATGGCGCATTTTATCCTTTCGAATTTTACAAAAGGGAAAACATTCCTGCATTACAACGGCAGCTATCACAGCGACAGGTTCCAAAGCATTATCTGGTACCTGAAACAGGCAAATCCCGACCTTAAAATCATTACCATTTCATCGGTTGAGCAGGCCGATCTTGATGAACTGCAGAAAGAATCGGAAGGTCTTGCAAATTATATCGTGGCTGTGTCTGAAAACATGTCGAAAAGCCAGTAGGCGGATTGCCAGGTGTAAGTGGTAAGGTGTAAGGTATAAGATGTAAGTGGTAAGATGTATGGTTGGCGGGACAGTTACACCGGTTATTTACACGAATGTAAACATCAGATTTACAAAGAAATTCCAAACGGTAACAATTCCAATGGCGAAAAGCTTGGAGATATAAAAGTTATGGTTTCGCTTGCTGACCAGGAACCAAATCACCATCGTATTCATTCCAAGGCCGATAACGGAAAAGAAAAGAAAACGGGAGTATTCAATAGCTAATTCAGGGTTATTGCTGTGGAAAGTCCACCAGCGGTTCAGGAAATAATTGCTGCTTGCAGCAAAAGTAAATCCTATCGCGTTGGCCAGGTATTTCTGAATTTTTGCCTTTTCCTTGCTGACCCAGGTAAACCCAAAATCGACCAGTACGCCTGTTGCGCCTACAGCCCCGAACTTCAGAAATTTAACAAATACCTCCTGTGTAAAATACTGCATCATAGCCGGCAAAGATACAGAAAATCACTTTTCTGCAATACAACTGCGAAATGAGGTGGTAAAGCTGTTGTAAACTTCACATTCTGTGACTAATACTATGGTTTAGCGGCGGCAAAAATACCCTTGCCCGTGAATCAGAACTGAACGATAAGTATCTGCTTTACTCCTTCCCTGATAATTTCGACACTTGCTACCTGTCCGGCTTTCAGTTTACCCAGCCGCGCCATATAATCATAAATATTAGTCACAGGCTGCGCTTCGATGGAGATAATGCGATCGCCCTTTACAATACCGGCACGGTCAGCAGGCCCGCCTTTACGAACGCCATCAACCCTGAGCCCGTTATTATCATTCGAAACCATATCTGGCACAATGCCCAGGGTAACTTTCATATTTCGTCCATACCTGGGGGCCTGTTTTGCACCGGCTTCGCGGAAAGTTAAACGTTTACCCACTGAAAGTACATTGGCAAGGTCGTATGCCATATTCAGCACCGATACTTCACCTGCATAATCAATTTTATCTGCATCATCCGCCGGTTTATGATAATCATCGTGAACACCGGTAAAGAAAAAGAAAACCGGGATATTTTCACTGTAAAATGAGGCATGGTCCGACGATCCGTAACCATCGGGCGAATGAGTTACAGTAAACGGCCTGCCCGACTCAAGTACTTTGAT
>DGQJ01000187.1:1305-8925 GCA_002389705.1 Bacteroidales bacterium UBA4417 | reverse complement strand
ATTGAACTGGCAGGAAAGAAACCTAAATACGTTGAAGCTGAATATACCTTTAACCAGTTCAATTATTTTCGCACAGGATCTTTCTTCTTTGTTGATGCCACCCCTTCGTATCTTTACGAAAACAATACCCACTTCAGGCTGGATATGGGTTTCCCGATTACTTACAAAGGTAAACTCGAAACCGGTTTAACTTTTGGTTTAAACAGATCGGATTATTTTCAAACCAATTCGCCTACAAGCGAGGATAAAGAGGATAAAACGAAGTTTAATTTCGTAAGCCCATATGTGGAAATGGAGTATAATACCCTCAACCGGAAACAGTATTCAAACCAGGGCTACAGAGTTTATACCAGTGTACAGTTTGTGAGCGGTCTCGAAAAACACTTCCCCGGAACAACCTCAGTACTTCAAGGCAATTATTCTGCAAATCATAATTATTTTATTTTTAAATTTCTGTACGACAAGTACTTCAGCATTGGTAAAGTATATAAGCCAGGTGTGATTTTCGAATTTCAGGCTAATAATCTCGAAAGTTTCCGGAACTATACCTCAACCACGCTTTTTATGCCTATATATTGCCCTTTATATGAAATGGCAACGGTTTACCAGTCGGTGTTCAGGCCTACCGGATTTTTATCGCTGGGCATGCGCAATGTGCTTAGCATAAGTAAAAATCTCGATTATCGGGCTGAAGGTTTCCTTATGGCCCCGATTCGCGAACTTAGCAGCAATGCTTCGCAGCAGGTGGTTAAGAGCGAACTCTTTCCTGCAATGCACCTGGTGTTTTCAACAAGTTTTGTTTATAATACTCCCATCGGCCCATTGAGCGCTTCCTTAAATTACTACGGGAATAATATTCCCATCTCGTTTTTCATAAATGTGGGTTACATCATTTTTAACCGTTCAGCATTTTAAAGCAAAGGATATAAGGATACCGGTTCGGCAGTTAAAAACCCACCATCCCTCGCTGTTAATCAATTTTTAATAAATTGATCTACTTATCGAAATGTTGTTAAATTTGCAGCCTTATAAAACCGAAACAAGCATAGTACGACTTACCATTCTCGAAAGAGAGTAACATACAACCGCTATTCGAAAGAAGTAGCGGGTTTTATTTAATCCTGATCAATAGTTTAATTACTAACTCATTAACAGATGGAATCCACCAAACATCCCGATCAAAATCCTGAGCAGGCACCCGTGCTTAACCAGGAGGAGAATTCACAACAGGAAGTTCCTGTAAGCGCAGTAAACGAAATATCAACCCAGGTAACAGGGGAACCCGAACATGCAATTGATGAAGTTGTTACAGAAACTGCTCCGGCAGTTGAAGCTGAAGAATTACAAGTTGAAGCTGTAACAGATACACAAGCCGGGCCAGTTGCCCTTACTGAAGAACAGGCAATTGTAGTAACAGAACCAGAGGTTGTTTCAGAAGTAGAAGCTGCTAAAGAAATTGTTGAAAATGAGGTTGAAGCCACTCCTGTGGTTGAAGCAAAAACAAAAGCAGCGGTAAAAACAAAAGCGCCCAAAGCTGTTGCCGAGCCTGAACTTGTTCCTGAAATTGCGGATGAAACGGATGCTATCGACGAAGTTATTGATGCCGAAGTTGCAGCACTTGAAACATCGGGCATCGATTATGCACACATGGATCGCGAACAATTGGTGAGCCTGTTGGAAGAAACTGTTCAGAATGAAGATGTTAATGACATTAAATCGAAAGTAGCCCAGATTAAGGTTGCATACCTTGCTCTCTCCAACAAGGAAAGGCAGGAGATGTACCAGGATGCTGCCGCCAGCGAAGAAGCTGAAAATTTTGAAATTTCAGATCCGCTGGAAGAGCGTTTTAAAGCCGCTTTCGGAATATATAAACACAATAAATTCCGCTTTACCGAGGACCAGGAGAAGGTTAAACTCCAGAACCTGGAAGCCAAAAAGAAAATTCTCGAGGAACTGAAATCGCTGATCAACTCAGAAGAAACCCTCAAAAAAACATACGACGAATTTAAGGCACTGCAGGATACCTGGAAAGGAATCGGGATGGTTCCCAAAACCGAAGCCCAGGGCTTATGGCAGAATTATCATTTCCTGATCGAAAAATTCTTCGATAAGGTAAAAATAAACAAGGAACTCAAAGATCTCGATCTGCGAAAAAATCTTGAGCGTAAGATTGAACTTTGCGAAAAGGCTGAAGAACTGGTGCTTGAAACTTCCATCTCACAATCATTCAAGCGCCTGCAGGAACTTCATGAAGAATGGAAGGAGATAGGTCCTGTTGCCCAGGATAAGCGCGAAGAAGTATGGGACAGGTTCAAAACTGCTACCGAAAAAATTAACGATCGCCGCCACGAATTTTACAAAAAGATACAAGGCGATCTCGAAGCCAATTACGCAGCAAAAGTATTGCTCTGCGAAAAAGCTGAACAGCTTGTTGCTACCGAGTTCAACTCCATTAAGCAGTGGCAGGACAGCACTCAGCAGGTAAACGAGTTGCTCAAAATGTGGAAATCAGTCGGCCAGGCTCCCCAGAAAGTGAACAATGAAGTCTGGAACCGTTTCAAAGCCCAGCTCGATCTGTATTTTTCGAATAAAAAAGAATATTTCAGCAAGCTTAAAGATCAGCAACTCAACAATTACAATATGAAAGTTGAGCTTTGCCTGCAGGCTGAATCGCACAAACTGAGCACCGACTGGAAAAATTCATCGCGTGAGCTGATCCGTCTTCAGGACGAATGGAAAAAAATCGGCCCTGTGCCGCGTAAGCATAGCGAAAAAATCTGGAAACGCTTCCGCACTGCATGTGATGAATTCTTTAATGCTAAAAATGAGCATTTCAAAGGCCTGCAAGCCAGCGAAGGTGGTAACCTGCAAATAAAACTCGATATTATTGCCAAACTTAATGCTTTCGAATACAGCGAAAATCGGCAGGAAAGTTTAGCAAAAGTTAAGGAACTGCAGCGCCAGTGGATGGAAACCGGTCATGTGCCCATCAAGGAGAAAGATCGCATACAGGCTGAATTTAAATCGGCAGTAAATAAAATCTACGATAAACTGAAGGTTGATTCGCAGGAAGCCAGCCAGATGAACTACCGCTCGCGTTTCGAAAACGTGAAGGATCAGCCTGATGCCGGCCGCATTATAAACCGCGAACGTTCGGGCCTGCAAGCCAAAATTGATAGCCTCAAGGAGGAAATACTCCTTTGGGAAAACAATATTGGGTTCTTTGCCAAGTCGAAGCAGGCAAACCTCTTGAAGGCTGAATTCGAAACTAAAATCGCAAGAGCCAAAGAAGAACTTGCCTCGCTCGAAGCCAAGGCGAAAATTCTGCGGAGTGTTGCCCGCGAGCAGCAATAAACATTCAAAGCCCCGGAAGGGGCTTTTTTTGTGCCATGTCTGCATAAAATCAGCATATAGTTAAAAAATCAGCCTGCCGTTTCCTGCTCCCTGACCCAATGCAGATAATGTGTACCTTTGCATTATTATGTCAGCTAACACATTCGGAACAGTATTCAGGCTCACCACTTTCGGGGAGTCGCACGGCATTGCCCTCGGAGGCATTATTGATGGCTGCCCGGCCGGGCTTCCCATCGATGTGGAATTTATTCAGCAGGAACTCAACCGGCGACGTCCCGGGCAGTCGGAAATGACTACTCCTCGGGATGAAAAAGATGCCATCGAAATTCTTTCGGGCGTTTTCGAAGGGCGGTCAACCGGATCGCCTATCGCTTTCGAAATCCGCAATAAAGACCAGCACAGCTCTGATTATGATCACCTTAAAAATGCTTATCGCCCGTCGCATGCCGATTTTACTTACGACAGCAAATATGGCTTTCGCGATTACAGGGGTGGCGGCCGGTCTTCGGCCCGCGAAACCCTTTCGCGTGTGGCCGGCGGTGCCATAGCCAAATTATTGCTTCAGCATTCAGGGATACGTGTAAAAGCATTTGTGAGCAGCATTGGCGAAGTGAAAACCGAAAAAGCCTATACAATCAACCAGCTCGATAAAATTGAAGAAAGCCTGGTCCGCTGTCCCGATACGGATGCATCAGGTAAAATGATTGACCTCATAACCCGACTTAAAAAAGAAGGCGATACTACAGGTGGCGTTATTACCTGTATCATCAATGGGGTTCCACCTGGTTTGGGCGAGCCTGTTTTTGATAAACTTCAGGCCGACCTGGCAAAAGCAGCCATGAGCATCAATACAGCNNCTGCCAACGAAAATGGTGAAATCCGGACAGTTACCAACCATTCGGGTGGTATACAGGGTGGCATAAGCAATGGCAGCGATATAATTTTCAAAGTTGCTTTCAAACCCATTGCTACCATTTTACAGCCTCAGCAATCAGTGAACAGCAAAGGCGAAAATATTGAACTGGCGGCAAAAGGCAGACACGATGTTTGCGTGGTTCCACGTGCGGTTCCCATTGTTGAAGCCATGGCAGCACTCGTTATTGCTGATCATTTACTTCGCAACAGATCAGCGAAACTGTAGACTAAAGTCGGTAATTCCACGTTTATTTTTATATTAATTCACTCGTTGCTATGAAAAAAGCATTGAAAATTTCCGCCATTGTTATCGGGCTTCTTTTACTGTTAATTATTGCCCTGCCTTTTTTATTCAAGGGTAAAATTCAAAAAACTGTTCAGGGCGAGATTAATAAAAACCTGAATGCCGTGGTAACTTTCGATGGGGTAGGGCTTTCGCTGATCCGCCATTTCCCCGATTTAACGGTTAAAGTAAAGAACCTGGTGGTGAAAGGAACCGGCGATTTCAGTGCTGATACACTGGCATCTGTTCCGGGCCTGTCGCTTACCCTCGACCTGGCAAGTGTTTTCGGAGGCAGCGAATATAAAGTGAAACAAATTGATCTCAACAAGCCGCGTTTCCTTTTTAAAGTGCTGAAAAACGGCAAAGTGAACTGGGATGTGATGAAACCATCAGCTAATGCAGATACGGTTTCGGCACCATCAACTTTTAAAGTATATCTGAATAAAGTTAGCATCAGCGATATGCGGATGGTTTACGACGATGCCGAAATACCTACCATGCTGGCGCTCGACGGTTTAACCGGTACGTTGAGTGGGGATATGACAGCCGATATAACTTCGCTGGATATAAAGGCGGTGGTAAAAGATATTACAGCCGATTACGACGGGATCCGTTATATGAGCAAAACCACGGGTGAAATCACCACCTTGCTCAATGCCAATCTCTCCACCTGGACATTTACATTTAAGGATGGAAATCTCAGGCTCAACGACCTGAATATTAAAGCCGATGGTTTTTTTGCCATGCCTGAAGAAGGATATAACATGGACATAAAATTTGCCGCAAAGGAAAATACGTTTAAGGCTTTTCTCTCGCTTATACCTGCCATCTACGCAAAGGATTTCGAAAATGTAAAAACCTCGGGCACCATGGCTTTCGACGGTTTTGTGAAAGGACTCTACAGCGATGTGTCGATACCGGCCTTTGCCGTGAATTTAAAAGTTGCCAACGGGAGTTTNNCGTTTGCACCTGAGTATGATGCAAAACCCGGTCGATATTACTTTGGCAGTACGAACACCAGTTTCTGATCCCGACATCAACGCAACCGTGAAAGGTACGGTTAACCTGGCAAATGTTTCGAAAATTTACCCGTTGGGTGATAAGACCAAAGTATCGGGGATAATTACGGCCGACATGGCTTTCAGCGGCAAAATATCGGCCATCGAAAAGGGCGCTTACGACCAGTTTAAAGCTTCAGGGTATGCTGCTGTCGACAAATTAGTGTACGAAGGTACAGAAGTCCCGCAGCCTGTAAATATCAACAAAGCAAGGCTCGACTTTACGCCGGCTTTTGCCCAGCTTTCGGGCCTGGCCATGACCATAGGGAAAAACGATCTTTCAGCCAATGGCAAGGTCGAAAATTATATCCCTTACGTGATGAAAAAGAATGCNNGATATGGATCTCACGCTCAGTACATCTTTCAAAAAACTGGTTTACGATACTTACCAGATGAATGATGTTGCGGGCATTGTGCGGGTTAAAGATCATGCATTGATTCTCGATGGACTGAGCCTGAACATGCTTGGCGGCACCATGGCTTTAAAAGGTTCGTACAACACCATTGATCCTNNCGGAAATATCAGCACAAAACTGAAGTTTAAAGGAGCCCTCAGGCAGGATATGATGCCGGAGCTCACCTCTGTGTCAGCCAGCGGGCTTTTGCTTTCGGATGTGCTTGGGCTGGCAAACCTCAATACTTTTGGTAAAATTGCCGATGTGCTTAAAATCGATAAACTCAGGAATCCTTCGCTCGAAAATATTAATCTCTCTTTCGACGTGATTGATGGCAAGGCTACCGTAAAACCGATGGATTTTAAGCTGGGTTCATATAAGGCAAATATATCGGGAACAACCGGCCTCGACCAGGTGCTGAATTTTGTGCTTACCCTCGATATCCCGAAAGCCGAATTCGGGAGTAAGGCAAATAGCGTACTCGACGGGCTGGTGAAAGATGCGGGCAAAAAGGGCGTTAACGTTTCTCTTGGCGATATCATTCCTGTAACGATCCTGATAGGTGGTACAGCCACTGACCCGAAAATCACCACCGGAATTAAATCTGCCATGGCTGGTCTTGCAGAAGACATGAAAAGGCAAGCCATTGCCGAAGTGGAAAAGAAAAAGGAAGAGCTGGTCGCCAAAGCAAAAACCGAAGCCACCAACCTGATTAGCCAGGCTGAAGCAGAGGCAGCAAAAATTATGGCGGAAGCAGAGAAGCAAAGTCAAAAAATTATACAATCGGCCAACCTGGCTGCCGACCAGGTTCGCTTTGCTGCCGATTCGTCGGCAAACCGCCTGGTAGCCGAGGGTAAAAAGAATGGCACTGTCGCCGAAATGTTAGCGAAAAAAGGAGCCGATAAGGTTAGGAAACAGGGTGATACCGAGGCCAATAAAATTATCACTGAAGCGCAGAAACAGCGGGATGCACTGCTTGCCAAAGCGCAAGCCGAAGCTGACAAAATTAAGCAGGACGCGCTGAACCGGGTGAATAAATAAATCAATCCTAAAGTTACCTTTGCCTTGAATGACTTGCCAGGTAAGCGATTAGCGTATAAGCGGCAGCGATAATCATAAAGTTGAAAGCAAAATTGATTAACGTATCGCTTACCGAATGTGAACGGCTATCGATGTCGATAAATACATAAATTGCATAAAAGCAGCTGCTAATTGCAATCAGCCAGCCAACCACGCTGGCGGGAATAAAGAATATTCCCATTCTTTTAAACCAGGGCAATTTCATAACAACAGGATTTAATGGTTAACAATAAGTATTGTTTCCAGGCTAAATTTTTTTCCAGCGGGTTTTAATCCATGTTTGCTGGTGTACTGTATCCAGGTAAGTCCATGCAACGAGGCGGCTGGTTTTATTTCCCTGTCCCATGGCGATGGTTTTCACTTCGGTGGCTTTCGTGGCTGATAGCGCTTTGTAGGTGATCCCAAGATTCGATTCTTTCGAAATGAGGGTCGAAAACCAATAACAAGAGCCGGCAAATTCCCTGCTCTCGCGAATCATAGTTGTAATAAATCTTTCTTCCCCACCCGGGCACCACAATTCGGTGTTTTGACCTCC
>DGQJ01000187.1:0-1202 GCA_002389705.1 Bacteroidales bacterium UBA4417 | reverse complement strand
GTAAACGACCAGCCATATTCGCTGCAGCCTATAATAGGGTATATGCAATTGGCGCCGACTCCAATATCCAATCCCTTTATTTGGGCGCCCCGTGGGATTTTTTGTCCGTTTGTTGCTGCCAATAAATCAGCCAGATAATGAATATAATCGGCCCTGCCGGGTACGGGCGGGCATAAATAGCCTTGCGGGATATCCCAGTGCGAAACCTCGTAACACTGCATCAGCAATGCTTTATTTAAAGCTTTTACAGCCAGCGGATCAAAGAAATCTACGGATTGGTCGCCATAGGCATTTAAATGAACAAAAGGCGCTAATTCGGGGCATTTTTCAACCAGCTTCACAAAATCATACCTGCCACGGTGTTTGTTCCGGGGATGCAACCGCGATTTTGTTTCAGGATGTGTTTTCTTTCCGGGATGCATGCGCTTTAGCATTGATATTTAATTACATAATCCGATAGGCACAACCTCGGGTACTGATGCCTGGATTTTTTTATTCGGGTTTGCGGGTTTGATGAACCGGTCTAAGGTCAATGTTTTCGCTGTCGATCATGGTTATTCTTTTACCCATTTTTTTCTGTATCACTTTGAAATGCTCCTTGTCGGCAGGGGTTACAAAAGTAATAGCTTCGCCAGGCGACTCGGCCCGGCCGGTGCGGCCTATGCGGTGAATAAATTCCTTTGGCGACCGGGGCAGCTCGTAATTGAATACATGGGGTAAAAACTGTATGTCGATGCCCCTCGAAATCAGGTCGGTAGCTACAAGCACGCGCAGGGTGCCGGCTTTAAATTCGCTTAACGCATCCATTCGTGCGCCCTGGCTTTTCTTGCTGTGGAATGAAAGGGCGTCGATCTCGTTTTTACGTAATTTATCGGCCACATTATCGGCTGAGTAAATGGTGGAGGTAAATACCAGCACCTGCTGCATATTGTCCTTCTTGATCAGGTAGCGGAGCAGGGGACCTTTCTTTTCATCAGTCACAAAATATCCAAGTTGTGTAATCAGGTCAAGGCTTTCTATTTCCGGTTCGATTTTGAAAACCAATGGATCGCGTAGCAGGAATTGGGTGATATTGTTCACATCCTGGCTGAGGGTTGCCGAGAACAGCAGGTTTTGCCGGCGTTTCGGAAGCAGTGAAAAAATGCGATCCATTTCGTCCTTAAATCCCAGGTTCAGCATTTTATCGGCTTCGTCGAGCACCA
>DGQJ01000122.1 GCA_002389705.1 Bacteroidales bacterium UBA4417 | reverse complement strand
GGAGCTGCACGAAAAACTCTGCCGTAGTTTCGGAGTACCTAAAATACATTCGGAATATGGCATGACCGAACTGCTTTCGCAGGCATGGTCGAAGGTCGATGGAATATTCCGTTGCCCACCCTGGATGCGGGTGCTGATTGCCGATACCAACGATCCGCTGAGTTATGTGGAAACCGGTCGCACAGGGGGGATAAATATCATCGACCTGGCTAACTTTCACTCCTGCTCGTTCCTGGCAACCCAGGACCTGGGCCGTGTTTTCGACGATGGAAGTTTCGAAGTGCTGGGCCGCTTCGATAACAGCGACATCAGGGGGTGCAGCCTGCTGGCGCCGTAATAAACCAGTTTTACTTTTTGAAAAAATATCCTGCGTTTCAGATTGCTAAAAGTCAATTATTTGAAACAGCTTTTTTATATTTGCTATTACTTAGTTATAGCCAATTTTAATGACACACTACAAGACAGACAATTATCGCATTGACATTTATGACGACCAGACTTTTTCAGAAGGTTCGGTTGACAATGCCAATGTTTACGACTTTGTTTACTTCGACAAATCTGAGTATCATTTTTCATCAGTTTACGGAATAAAAATCTTTCAGGACGACACGCTACTAAAAAGTGCAGTTATTGGTTCTATTGGTGGCGGGACAGCAATTCACGACACTTCTAAAATAATTGAAAATGACAGACTTTTAGTTTGCTGTTCAGACACAATTTTTTGTTTATCAATTCCTGACTTGAAATTGTTATGGCGGACACAAGCCGATCAAGCGACTTGTTTTGAAATCTACAACTATCAAGACAATTACATAATTCATGGGGAATTTGAAATTTCAAGACTTGACAAGGACGGAAAAATACTCTGGCAACAAAGCGGTGCTGACATCTTTACAACATTGGACGACAAAGACGATTTTGTAATCACTGACAATTATATTTTAGCGACTGACTGGGGAAACAGAAAATATAAATTTGACTTTAATGGACAATCAATCATATAACATCAATATTAAGCTAGACAACTTGAAGAGAGAAAGAAAACCTGGGCATAACAGCCCCTACCCAAAAGTGGCGGTTAAGTGGTTAAATCAAGTTTTATACTTCTATCAAAGTTTCTGCTTGGTTGACAGTGAAGTGCTTCGAAATCGCCACCTTCGGGTAGCTGCGGAATGTTAACGATAATTCCCTGCAATGAGATTATTGCTTCTTTGTACTTGTATTAACAGGGTTGAAAAACTTTTTATTTTGCTCCTGGTTTTGCTTCCGGCTTTTAGCGGGAGCAACTTATTTGGGCAGCAGGTATATCCGCCGGAAGAACTCTATGTAAAAGCCTTTACCAACGAAGACGGCCTGCGGCAGAGTATGGTGAGCCAGGTTTGCCAGGACGAGCGTGGCCTGGTATGGATGGTTACCGGCGATGGTCTTCACTTTTTCGATGGTCAGGAGTTTAAGGCATTCAGGGTACCATACACCCAGGTGTACAATCAGACTGACAACGTAATGAGGTACCTGGAAGCCATAAGCCCGGGAAACTTTCTGCTCACTTCAACATCATCTTTACTTCAGTTCAATACGGCAAATTCGCAGTTTAAAATCATTTACCGTAAAAACGGAATCTATCCCATTCTCCTCAATGCCTTTATCGATTCAAAACCCATTGTGTGGATCCATGGCATGAATTTNNCCTTCCGATGCCGCCAGGGCAGGGGAGGACGAGATTTTAATAACCGGCGAAAATGGGATTATTGCATTGCGAATTTCCGATCGAATATCGGGTACCCATTTCAGGGCCACATGGATCCCTTTAAAAAATTGCCGCAATATTGCCAGGACCCGGTTGGGGAAAACGCTTGTGTTGGCCGGCACTAAAATTTATACCTGGCAACGAGGTGGGAAATTGTCGCTGTATGCCGACACCAGGATTGAAGGGCTGAAAAGCCTTTATGCCGACAGCCGCGATAACCTCTGGCTAATAAACCAGGATAACAGCAAAATATACCGCATGGCCAATGGTAAAATCAGTGAAATAAAGTTGTTCACCCAGAATNNTGGAGTACTGGTATATTCGCCGGACCTGGTACAGTTTCAGAAATCGAATATCGGGTTTATACGTTGCATGACGGTTTTTAATAATGCTATTTGGGCCGGTACTTTTAATAACGGGCTCTGGAAACTCAGTTTCGACCTTAGTAATGCGAGTCGTATAAATCCCGGTCATTTCGGAAACGATATTTATTTTCTCGATCTGGCTGCTGATGACCGGGGAAGGCTCTGGATCGTTACCCGAAATGGCGTTGAGGTAATCAACAACAGGGCTGAAAAGGTGTGGCAATACCCGTTTTCGTGTTTGAATGCAAAATTTATAAACCAGGGGAAGGATTCATTGCTGCTGGTATACGATAACCACCTGCTGCGGTTTCGAACTTCGCAGGTGCCGGTTTGCTACGGCTCCGATTTATTTCTGCCTGCCAGGGCATTTGTTGAGTGGCAAGGTCATTACTGGATTGGTTCAGCGGATGGCTTAACCAGGTACGAAACAAAAAGCGGGCTTACCAATCCCGCGAATTTTTACAACACGAGCAATCGTATATCCACAGTTCCGGTGTATGGATTGCTGTTACACCAGGGGCTGCTTTGGGCTGCAACCGGAAACGGGTTACGAAGTTATAAGCCCGGCGGGGAGCTTAACCCGGGTACTGCCGGAAACGGGTTAATGAATGATGATGTGGTTTACTCCGTGTTGCCCGATAACCTGGGGCGACTCTGGTTTACCGGGAATAA
>DGQJ01000036.1 GCA_002389705.1 Bacteroidales bacterium UBA4417 | reverse complement strand
TATTTATCAGCAATTAAAGGGATAACATCGGGTGTGGTGCCGGCATAGCCTGTTGTATTTTTACCGGTATTGGCACCGCGGTTATAGCAGTTGGCATCGCCCATTCCCAATGCCCAGCGCGGGGGCAGGAAAGGTTTGCCTGTAATATCGGTGTAGGCATTCAACACGTCTTTTAACGATTCGCCTGCAAAATAATAGCAATCGAACCGTGCCTCGGAATGCTGAAGTTTAACGGTATCGGTAAACGTGTATTCGCCGGGTGCATAAGTATTACGCAATGCGCCATAACCCTGGGTACTCATATAAAAAGGAGCCGGATTCGGGGCTCCGCCATCTTCCCAGTTCCAGTCGATGCGCATAAGGATGGTTTTGTCGCGATGCGAAAATCGGCCGTTCTGCATTCCCCCGCCATAAAAATATTCGTTCGCGGCGCGTTGCAGGTACTGAACTGTTTCCTTGCCATAGGTCAAACCTTTCTTTTCTTCCCACACCAGGGTTTTGTTATCGGGTTTATACATGGCGAAGCGCAGCGGTTTCAGGTAGGCGCGCAGGGCAACTTTATCGGTTGTCATCAGGTAATAGCCATCCATTTCCTTAAAATGAACCGCTGGCACCGCTGCGGGTGTGTTGATTACGATATCATTTCCGGCAGGGTTGGTAAATTCGCCGTTGTACGACATCTGTATGCGGAAGATATCCGAACGGCAGAAATCGACCTGTACTTTGGCATGGT
This sequence comes from Bacteroidales bacterium UBA4417, assembly GCA_002389705.1. Lineage (GTDB taxonomy): Bacteria > Bacteroidota > Bacteroidia > Bacteroidales > UBA4417 > UBA4417. The sequence goes on along the minus strand of DGQJ01000036.1, from coordinate 1,927 downwards.
TACAATCGAAAGTAAAGCTATTCGCGGTTTTTTGGAACCCGGTTACAGCACCCAGTTCGTAAGCCTGGGAATAGAGTTCCATGGCAAGCGTATCATTCGTCAGGCGGTTATCACCGGTCAAAGCGGTATAAAATTTTATTTTATGGATGCCATAATCCGTTAGATCTGCCGGAGGAAAAGCAACAACAACAGTATCAACAATTTTGAGAATATTTTTTTCATCAAACGGAACGGTAACTTTTATTCCGGGGCGGTTATCAATCCGAAGATAGCAGTCGAAAGGCTTACGGATAGCGCCTGAGCTGAGATTTACCACGTTAAATTTAAAAACATCGGCATTGGTAAACCTGTTTCCTGATTTTGGATGTGAAACCAGTGCCGAAGCCGATACATCCACATCAAGCGCCTCAGAAAGTTCAATATCATCAACCATCCAGTACCAGGCATATATTCCCCGCCACTGGAAACGCAGGTAAACTTTGGGCTGGAAGGCAGCCACCGAGGTAATGTTGAGTTCAACACTCATGGGGTTGGGGCAATCGGCTTCCGACCCGATTCCATTTCTCACTTCGTACTCTTTCCAGTCGGTGCCGTTATTCGAAACACAAACGAATAAACCTCCGTCTTTCCTCAGTTTTCCCCAGTCGTTCCACATGAAATTCTGCTGAAAAGTCAGCACTACCGATCCTTTCTTTGAACAATCGATAGCCGGAGTCTGGAAATAGGCATCAGGCCAGATCCCGGCTTTTTCCCATTTACGGTATGCTTTCTCAACCCTTGCTCCCGAAGCATATTGCATATGAAATCCACCACTTTTTGATGCTATGGGAGGCGCCTGCTGGTCGCGGCCATACGAACCCGGAAATGGCTGGTTGGTACACTCCCACAAAATGCTGCTGTCGTTCAGAGCTTTATTTATCCATCCTTCAGGCAGTTTGCCCGAAGAGAAATCCTCTTTCCAGAATAATTTTTCATTTCTCAATGATTTATTCTGAGCCAATAAACCGCTGTTCAGGGAAATAAGCGATGCTATTAACCCGATTTTCAGGAAAGAGTAAGCCCGTGCAACACCAAAAAAGGGCAGATTCATAATAATTTTTTTTTGAAAGTTTATACCGCAAATATATATTTTTTATAAACGTCAATTGTTTTTTTCAATGAAATTTAAAAAATAAATTCGATGGTTATCCGAAAACAAGCCGGCGGGCATAACATGACTAATTTAAAGGCCGGTTTCAGGGATACGCCGGAAAATAAATAGCAGGATATGATGCAGGCGTAGTACTGCAAAAAAAAGACTCTTCCAACGGTTGAAAGAGTCTTTTCTATTTGAAACTAACAGGGAAAACAAACGACTTATTCCTTAACCGGAACTTTTAGCCGGTCGCCGGTGCCCTGAATCATAATCTTTTCCCATTGCTTTCCATAGCCTGGTTGCGAAGGGGCTTTCGGAATATTTTTGCCATTACCGTTATCAAGCAGTTTGCGGCCTTCGGAGTTTTTCACATTCCCATCAATATATTTCATAAAAAGGTACTGGAAGAATATTTTCCAGTCGCTCACCAGTTTGTCGCCGGTAGAAACTGAATAGGCAGTGATATAATCTTTTGCTGCAGCAGGGTTCAGTTTGTATTTTTCCGAAGCTTGTTTATCGATAATATTCACTTCGGAAATAAATTTGTTTTCGAGTTGTTGCTGGTACTGTTCAATTTCGGGATGTATCAGGTTGTAACGGGTATAAGCCCAGTTGTTTACCTGGCTGAAGGCCCAGTAAGCAGAGGTTTCGGACCACGTAATCATGGAACCGTTGCCCAGGGCGTAACATTGTGGAATACTGTTGATGCCGCAATACATGGGGGCATACACGCAGCCGTCGGAATCATCGACCCCAAACCAGAAAATACCACCCACCGGGGCTGGCAGCCAG
>DGQJ01000136.1:3366-5414 GCA_002389705.1 Bacteroidales bacterium UBA4417 | reverse complement strand
ACCCGTGCCGAATATATGCAGCATCTGGAAAAGGCAGGTTTTGCTTCCGTCGAAATTCTTGAAGAATCAGCTCCATATGCCAAAGGAAATGCCGAAGTATGCAGTTTTACCATTGCCGGTAAAAAGCCTGCAGGCACCTGTGGTTGTGGCAATTAAAATAATTTTATGAAAATGAAGAAAGTTGTAATTTTAATAACGTTAGGCTTTGCTTTATTGCTGACTAACTGCAATAACACTCCAACCAGCGCCGGTAATACATCGGGCAATATTGCCTCCCTTACAAACGAAACGTTTAAAGCAAATGTTTTCAACTACCCGATGAACCAGCAATGGAAATACGAAGGGGAATTACCGGCTGTGATCGACTTTTATGCAACCTGGTGTCAGCCATGTAAAAAGCTGTCCCCGCTGCTCGAAGACCTGGCAGTTAAATACAAAGGCAAGATAGTATTTTACAAAGTGGATGTTGACGCAGAACAGCAATTAGCTCAGAGCATGGGCATATCGAGCATGCCGACATTGCTTTTTATACCGGCTAAAGGGCAGCCTCAGCTATCGGTTGGACTGGTTCCGAATGAAACGCTGGAGAAAATGATACATGAAATCTTATTAGTTAATTAAACACTTAGCACTTCCTACCATGAAAAGTCTTGTGAAAAAAAAGGTTGAAACACCAAAAGCAAACACGAAAAAAGTAGCTCAATGCTGCGCTAAAACATCTAAAACCGTTGTTGGTTGCCACGATTAACATTCGGTTACAGCTAGAAGGGCAAATATAATTGTACAGGTTCACCGCTTGTAGCATCAAAACAGGGATACATGAATTACTCAAAGCATAATATTTTCAGCAGGATTTCCGGATCAGATAACTTTTTTATAGTTAACCTGCTCAGCGGCAGCGCGGATATTTTAAATCCTGCCGAAGGTAAAATGATACTTGATCTGCTTGCAGGAAAAGAGATTGCCCCCGGCTTTGAGTTGAGCCTGGCGGAACAGGGTTACCTTGTGGATGAAAAAGAAGAAGAGCGGCTTTACCGCAGCAAATACCTCGATTTTATCGATACCCGCGATGACGATGAAGTGCAGTTGTTCTTTGTGCCGAATTACAGTTGTAATTTCGCTTGCACCTATTGCTACCAGGATGAGTATGCCAATTCGAAACAGGAGCTTACTGCCGAAGTAATTGATGCATTTTTCAAGTATATTAAAACGGAATTTGCCGGGCGCAAAAAATACCTTACCATTTTTGGCGGGGAGCCTTTACTCAGTTCGCCGAAGCAAAAGGAATTAATTACCTACCTGCTTCACCAGGCTAACGCATCCGATCTTGAAGTCTGTTTTGTGACCAATGGCTATTCGCTGACCGATTATATTGATATTTTAAAACAGGCCCGCATTCGCGAAATACAGGTAACCCTCGATGGCAAAGGAAGTGTGCACGATAAACGTCGGTTTTTGAAAGGTGGCGGAGCTACTTTCGATAAAATTGTTGAGGGAATTGATGCCTGCCTTGCCGGTAAATTGCCGGTAAACCTTCGTATGGTTGTCGACAAGGAAAATATCGAAGGGCTGCCCGAAATGGCAAAATTTGCTATCGAAAGCGGATGGACAAAAAGCGCATATTTCAAAACGCAACTGGGCCGCAACTACGAACTCCATCATTGCCAGGCTACATCCGAAAAACTGTTTTCCCGAATTTCGCTGTACCAAACAATTTACGAGCAGGTAAAAAAGCATCCGTATATCGCCGAATTTTATAAACCGGCTTACTCCATTTCGAAATTCCTGGCCGAAAACGGAAGCCTGCCCGATCCTTTGTTCGATGCTTGCCCCGCCTGCAAAACAGAATGGGCATTCGATTATACAGGTCATATTTATTCGTGTACCGCTACGGTTGGTAAAACAGGCGAATCCCTGGGGACATTTTTCCCCGCTGTTTCGCGCAAAGAGGAAATGATAAATGCCTGGGAAAGCCGCGATGTTACAGCAATTGCCGAATGCAGCACCTGCAGCGTACAACTTGCCTGTGGCGGAGGCTGCGGATCTGT
>DGQJ01000136.1:0-3264 GCA_002389705.1 Bacteroidales bacterium UBA4417 | reverse complement strand
AAATAAAGGTATAACCACGGAGACACAGAGAGCACTAAGGTGTACAAAGGGAAATATAGCTCTGTGTTCCTCCATGTAATCCGTGTCTCCATGGAAAAAAAACAACTAAAAAAGGAATTACTCGAACTTGGTTTCTCTGCTTACTTCGAAAAGAATTAAATCATCAATGAATACAAATAAAAGTATAACCACGAAGACACAGAGAGCACTAAGGGAAATATAGCTCCGTGCTCCTCCATGTAATCCGTGTCTCCGTGGTAAAAAAAAACAACTAATCCAGGTGTACCTGATTATTGAATCAACACGAAACAACGCTCAAAAAAGATAAAATGAAAGAAATCACCTCATCCGAATTTGAAACCGAAGTTCTTGCCGGGGGCAAAGTTGTCCTCGATTTCTATTCGACTGAATGCCCGCCATGCGAAGCTGTTGCCCCTAAATTTGAAGGGTTGGCAAAACTATATGGAAACGATATAAAATTTGTAAAAATGTTTCGCCAGCAGAATAAGCCGTTGGCTGAAAAGTTCGGCGTTAAGTCGTCGCCCACGCTGCTTTTCTTTGATAATGGCGTGCAGGTTGCCGAAACGTTAACCGGTGGCATCAAACGCAGCGATATCATCCACCAACTGGATAGCATGCTGAGCAAAGAAAGGGTGAAGGAAATAAAAAAAGACATTAAACCCACGGTTTCTGAATTTGATGTCCTTATTCTGGGTGCAGGTCCGGGCGGACTTACCGCGGGACTGTACCTCTGCCAGTCGAAAATCAATACCGTACTCATTGACATTGCACTTCCCGGAGGGCATGTTTCCACTACGCACGAAGTATCAAATTATCCCGGATTTATTGATCCCCAGCCCGGGTACCTGCTTTCGCATAATATGTCGGAACAAACCAAATTGTGCGGCACTATCTATAAAGTAGCCGTCGATGTGTCGAAAATTGACCTGGAGAAAAAAGAAGTAGTTGTCGACGAATTTGAAACCATCCGTGCAAAAAGAATAATTATTGCAACAGGAACTTCACCCAACCTGATGGGTATACCTGGTGAACGGGAATTAAAGGGCAAAGGGATTTCGTATTGTGCAACCTGCGATGCCAAGTATTACGTCGACAAGGAAGTAGTTGTGATTGGTGGCGGAAATTCGGCAGTTGAAGAAGCAGATTTCATCAGCAGGTTTGCCAGCAAAATCACCATGGTTCATCAGTTCGATGCGTTCACAGCCAATAAACAGGCGCAGGAGAAATTGTTCGCCAATCCAAAAATCAGTGTTCTTTTCGGGCACGAACCCAGGTCGTTTGCACGCCAGGGTGATAAAATGATAACTACAGTTGAAGAGTTGAAAACCAACAATGTAACTACGCTCGAAAGCGACGGTGTATTTGTATTTATCGGGATGAAACCAAATATCGACTTATTCCGCGACAAACTGGAACTCGATACCTGGGGTTACATTAAAGCCGACGAAGACATGCGTACCAGCATGCCGGGCGTGTATGCCGTTGGCGATGTTATCAGTAAAAAATACAGGCAGATTACCACGGCTGTTGCCGATGGAACCATAGCTGCAATTGCCATTGCAAAAGAATTAAGTTAACCTGAAAAAATATCAAGCCATGAATGGAAACCAATTAATCATCGAGCAGGTAAGCCCTTTCGATGTGCCTACCACAGTTGAAAAACTTATTGCCGACGCACTTAAAAGAGACTGGCAGAACCCGGCTAACCACAATCTTCAGCAGTCATTGGCCAAATCAGGTAAGGATGTAAGGCCGGTGCAGGTAGTCGAAATCTGTAAAGCCGATTATTCGGGTAAGATGCTGGAAAAAAGTGACGAAAGAATCAGTTCAATCCTGATGCCTTGCCGCATTTCGGTGTACGAAAAGGAAGACGGGAAAACCTATGTTACGCTGCTCAACATGTCGGCTATGGCCACAGGCTTACCAGCTGATATTGCATCAGCTATTAATAACGCATCCAGCGAAACTTTCGAGATTGTAAAATCGGTGATCGGGCCGTTTTAGGTTTACCAATTTAAAACAGTTTCCGGCAGCTGCCCCTTTCGAAGTTACCCCGAACGTACAAGTTCTAATTCGCATAATAAGCTGTTAATCCGGCACTTTAATACAAGTGCGGGATTTGTGGAAGGCTGATATTGTGCCTGAAGCGCAGTGTGTAAAATCTGGATCAGGGTAAAAGTTGTGGAGAGGATTAAATAAAGGCTGTTAAAAATAAGAAGTGGGGCGGGGGAGTACAAAGTTGAATTTCTGTTTTGAAGTTTATTTTTCGTCCTTTTTTCTTGATAAAATAGGACCAACAGCTACTGCTGTTTTAAAATTTATTTCAGGTCGGTCCCTGAACCCTGTATTATGTGGTAATGAATCAAATCCCTGTTCCCAGAATATTCCCATAAGTATAGTTTTACTTAGCAGGGACCGGCATTAGAAAAATATGTAAGCGGTTCTTGGCGGAGGTATGTGTGGAGGGCATGTGCGTAGCAATACACAGCAACGACTAAAGCCTGGATTTGCTCCAATCTTTCATGCCTTGTATTGCGAGAATATACCTCCGGCATAGAAACGCAACATATTTTTATAAAGCCTTGATCTTTTCTTTGTTACTTTCTTTTGCATTAAGGCAAAAGAAAGTAAAGAAAAATAAAATCAATCCTGCAAAATAACTCTTATATAATCAGCAATTTAGTTGTTATTTGCCCAACTTTTTACCAGGACCCCAAAAATTGCAAATCAATTCAAAATATAGGCTTATCCAATGAAAAAAGTATTGATTCTCGGTGGTGGCTTTGCCGGTGTACAAACTGCTATTGAACTTCAGAAAAAAGGGAATTTCGAAATTACCCTGGTTTCTGATCGCGATTACTTATACCTGTACCCCATTTCTATCTGGGTTCCGGTGCATCTGAAGGAATTTGATGATGTAAAAGTGCCGTTGGCAACCATTCAGAAAAAATACCCGTTCACCCTCGTAATTGATAAAGTAACCGAAATTCAGGCAGCTGAAAACAAAGTAATTTGTACCCAACACACCCTGACCTATGATTACCTGGTTGTTGCGTTTGGTGCCGAAAAAATGCAGCATAAAGGCATAAACCACACGCTGTCAATCTGCGCGAAACCCGAAATGGCTGTCGAAATCCGTAACAGGATTGACGAACTGGTACAGAAAGGCAGTGGCAAAATTGCAATTGGCTTTGGCGGAAACCCTAAAGATTCTTCCGCAGTTCGTGGCGGACCCGCTTTTGA
>DGQJ01000035.1 GCA_002389705.1 Bacteroidales bacterium UBA4417 | reverse complement strand
TGTTATTTATAATATGATTCCTGAACCTGACAAACGGAATTTTAAGATCATGAATCACCACGGTTCCCATCACATCAAACCAGTCGAAGCCGGAGTCGAGCGTGAGCTCCAGCACCGGGACCTCAAAAATGTATTTCTTTTTGTCGGGTTGGTTTACAATAAAACCCTGTTTACTCAATTCCGCATTGTTTTCAGCCAGCCATTCAATCATCCGGTAACCGGTGTCTGATGACGGGGCTTGTTCAGCCATTACAAAGGCTGCCTCAACTTTTTTCAGGCCCTTTGATTTCAGGAATGCAACCTGCATAGCTTCCCATTCCTTTTCCCGTTTAAAGCGGTTAAAGATAAACCCGTTTTTGTCGGCAAGCAGGGTGGTGAAAGATTGTTGCGGGTGGTTGGCCAGTATCATTTTGTCCCCGTACTCAAAATGAAGTATTAGAGCATTACGGCCCTGCAGGTCGGTTTCGAGCGAGAGCACTGCGCGGGGTCGCAGTTGAAGATCATTCACCAGGAAACCCTCGGCTTCGATATCGCAACGATTGGCAATTTTCCGGATAAACGTGCTGAAATACTGATATTCTATACGTTTCGGTATGTTGACAAAGTCCTTTTTCTGGAAAGGAATCAACAGTTTGCCGCTTATCTGCTCCTTAAAATGCACCAGCTTATTACCGGCCAGGTACCAGCAAGGTTCGTTAACCAGGATGGCATTTTCGGGGTTGTTCAGCACAAGTTCGCGATGGGCATGAAAAGCCCTGAGCTTGTATTGGGTACCTTCGGGGGTGCGTATAAATTTTAACGATGTCTCGGGACTAACGCTTTCAATTTGAATATGGTCTTCCTCGTACAGGTTTGATCCGCCTTTGCCATTGTAAAGCGGGATGTTGTTTTCGAGCAGTATCCGGAAGATCAGCGAAAGCTTTCGTTCTATAAAAGGCCTGAACATTTCATCAAGCAGCTTCTTGTCGAGATGTGCAAAAAAGTCCTTTGGCGTTTCTTTTTTCTTCGAAAACTGTTTGATGAGCGCCTGGTTCGAATAAGTTTCGGATAGTTTAAAGAATTCGGATTCGGCGATTGTTATTTCAGGATATTTGCCAATGTTTAATCCTGAAAGACGCTCGTGTATCGTTATAAAGCTGTCGTGTTCGCGAAAGCATGCATAAGGCAATACCATGTAGCCCACCGGCTTAACATACGACAACAATGCGATTATAAAAATATCTTTCCCCATCAGGTTTTTCAGCACAATATCTTCAGCACAGATTTAAAAACTGCGCGCTGCCGCAAATTTACGGGTTATAAAAGAATGCCTCACCCAAAAACCATACTTTGAACAAATTTTTTAACATAAAAAAAGCTGTCTCAGTTTTGAGACAGCCCCTTTTGTTTTAAGACTCCAATACTATTTATCGACCTGGTTATTTGACAATTACCATTTTGCTTGTTTTAACCTGGTTGTTATACATCAGACTGTAGCTATATACACCGCGGGGTAAATCTTTTGTATTAAAATCAATGGTATGTAAACCGCCCGACTGTTTTGCATTTACTAAAGTAGCAGCTACATTCCCTATAGCATCATATATTTTTAAACTAACAAATCCGTCACTTGGCAACTCATAACTGATTTTGGTTGCATTTTTAACAGGGTTCGGGTAGTTTTTGAGTCCGTTTGCCGAAGGCTGACGCTCGGAAAGGGAAGTGGTAAACGCAGCATATTTAAGCTCAGCTGCAGCAATATTTGAAAGCATAGTTTGCTCATCAGCGCCAAGAGCATAAGCATAATACACATCAACTGATGCCCCCGGCGAAATTGAAACAGGATCCTGTCCGGTTATAGTAACTGTTCCTTCTTCAGGATCAAGAGTTGAAGGGAACATTGGTTCAAGCGTACCCTTTTTCATCCAGTTCCAATAAGTTGCATCTACTTCGTATGCATCATACCAAACAAATGAATTAACTGAAGTCATTGTTGCTGAGAGAAGTTTTATTCCGATATTTTGGCGGGTAGCCCCATAGTGAAAGCGCACTACCTTTGCAGTACTATTGTAGGATATCGTATCGAGGTACTCTTCTGCAATTGAAGGAATTATATCCAAACCTATGGTAGCATTAAACTCACTTGCTTCGTTATTGGTTATCGTGTATTTAACGATGGTGAAAGACTGATTGGTCCAGCCGTAGGCATTTAATTTTACCGTAACATCAGGAGGAGTTGTAGCAGAACCTCCGTTAATAGAGCCGGTTATTTCAAAATCGCTCATTGAAGGAGTAGCTACAGTAGTAGGTGCAGATAACTCTACTGCATCATTTTGATAATCAAATACAGCTGATTCTGCCTTTCCAACTAATATTGAAGAACGATCCAGTTGAATTGTTTGGTCAGTAGTAAGTAGCCGGATTCTTCCGTACTTGCTTAAATTTACATCCATAGTACCTGTTTTCATAATTGCCTGGCAATAGCCATTTACAACGAAGACCAGCATTAAGGCTGCGATAAAAAGTAGATTTTTTTTCATAGAATCAAGTTTTAGATTGTTTGTTTGCGAATTTAAGAATTTTTGTCTGGATATGTTTTTAAACGTAAAAGGGAAAAGTATTTATTTTTTGCCCTTACCCCATATTATATTATAGAAGCTGCTCCGTAGAGCAGCTTCTATAATTTGCTATAGCTTAATCCAAACAGCCTGCATGGCTTGTGGATTAATGCCTGTAATCCAATCCTCTTTACCTGTTCCATCAAGGTTAGCACGGATAATTTTCCCATCCGGCGCGTAATTTGAATTCTTAAATGACCAGAATAATTTGCCACGTTTATCGTCGATAGCAACACCCCAGGTAGCTTTTAATCCATATTCACCAATTTTTTGTACCTGTGTGCCATCAATATTACTCGTGTATATTCCATTGTCAGGCATGGCTGTACCTGCAACTGCATAACCTGCGAAATAGGCTTTTCCGGTAGCCACGTTTACCTCTACGGCCAATCCGTCGACACCAGGGATATGATTAACAAGATTTGAACCGTCAAGGTTCATCGAGAAATATCCACCGGTTCCATCCTCCATGTCAACTACAGCATATATCTTGTTGCCAACCGGATCATAGTGCATATCAGCCGGATAATCAATACTTGATTTATACAGTTCAGGACTTGTTCCATCGAGGTTTGATCTATATATCCCACCCGGTTGCCCCCAGTAAAGTTTATCGCCTGCTACCATTAGGCCTTCGGGCGCATCAAGCGCAGGGAAGATGGTAACGTCAAGTATTTTCAACGGGTTGGTTCCGTCAGCATCAAAGCGATAAATAGCATTTACCGAATAATCGGATACATATACTTTCTTATTTGATGTATCTGTTGTAATGCCATAAGGTTTTACTAAAGTTACGGGCGCAAAATCCTGAACATGAGCAATACCATCATCATTTAAAACAACCATGTGCACAGCTCCGCCTGCAGTTGCACAGGTAGTATAATAAAGAACCTGAGCAAGCCCTGCATTAGGATCCCTGACATTTATAACCGCGGTTTTTACAAGCTGGTTGTAATAAACATCATTAACTGCAGTGCATGTAAGTTTCACAGTATAAAAACCCGGAGTATTAAAGGTTGCTGTAGGATTAGCTTCTGTAGACGTTTGCCCGTTGCCAAAATCCCACAAATACCCGGCGGCATTTAAGGATGTATTGGTAAACGTAACAACACAGGGAGCCTTACCACTATTACTCGTGCTATAGGTGAAATTCGCAACTGTGCTTGCCGGAGGATTACCCGTTTCGTATTTCTGGCATCCCGACGCTATAAATACTGCCGGGAGCAACATGAGGAAATATATAATGTGTTTTTTCATTGTCGTAGTTTTAATTAATTTATTAATAACCGTCATTTTGTGTCATCAAACTATTGGTTTGCATTTCGCTATGCGGAATCGGGAAGAGGGTAAATTTTTCATTTATACCTAAAACAGCAACAGCCCTTTTGGTTCGTACCAGATCGGGCCAGCGCTGCCCTTCGAATACAAACTCGTGCCGGCGTTCATTCTCAATAGCGAGTTTCAGCGCAGCAATATTATCAGCTTTGGTGTTTTCAAGACCTGCACGCTTGCGAATTATGTTAATATCAGCCTGAATGCTTGCAATACTTCCATTCGAATAAGCCATAGCTTCTGCCCGTATGAGATACATTTCGGCAAGCCGGAGTACATACACATGGTCAGTCCCTCCTGAAACATCCTTATATTTAAATCCATAGGGTTGTTTGGTCACTGTATCATAAGCAATAGAAGCTTTCAGCCTTAGCGTATCAGCCGGTTCGTAACTCTGAATTAACTCAGTTTCAGGTGCAAACTCATACCTGCCTGATAAATTCCGCGAAAAATAGTATTGTGCCAGACGAGTGAAATTTTGAGCATCAAAAACCACTTCAAAAATGGATTCATTTGTGTTATTCTTTGGATTGAACAAACTTGCGTAATCCGTTGCAAGGGTATAACCAGCACTATCGATAACATAACTTGATTCCGTTATTGCAAGATTTGCTGATGGCTGGTCGCCTAAAATCTGGAACTTCGATAAATAAACTCTTGCCAATAAAGCTGAAGCGGCATACTTATTAGCACGGCCTTTCACTTTGGTTTTGGAGAGCTTTGCTTTGGCGGCAGTAAGATCATTAATAATCTGTGTATAAACTTCAGCTTCGGAGTTGCGTGCAACTTCTATCCGGCTCAAATCGAGCGTAGGCTGTGTTTGTATAGGCACTCCGCCAAAATAAGTGACCAGGTAAAAGTGTAACAACCCCCTTATATACAAGGCTTCTCCTTCATACTGATTGTACTCATCCGGCGTAAGCCCTTCAATACCCGGAAGTTTGATAAGGATATTATTTACACAGTTTAAGCCGTTGTAAGCTCCTGACCACATCCCTTCAACTATTGAGTTTTCAGCAGGTATTGGCTTATTTTCTATATGGCTGTAGTCCATCATAGTGCCTGTATGTGTGAGGTTATCAGCAGCTATGTCGCCCACAACCATTGCATTAAGATAATAAAGTCCGGTAGCCTGAAGCGCGTGATAGGATCCGATGAGTGCATGCTCAACGCCGGCTTTATTTTGAATGGCATCTTCTGCAGCTACACTATCGGTAGGCTTAACATCCAATACTTTGTTGCACGACATTATAGTAAATGCCAGGGCAAAGAGGTAAAATATATTTCTTTTCATGTGTTTTCTGATTTATGTGTTAGAAACCAAGGTTTAAACCTACCAATATGGTACGCGATTGCGGATAAGTAAAGAAATCGGTACCCATAATAATATTATCGGTACTGTAATAATTTACTTCAGGGTCCATACCGGTGTAAGCAGTAAACGTGTACAGGTTTTGTCCCGAAACATAAACCCTGGCCGATTTCAACCATAGTTTTTTAAGCAGGTCTTTTGGAAGTGTATAACCTAATGTAACGTTTTTGATACGCATGAAAGAACCGTTTTCAATAAACCTTGATGATTTTAAACCATCAGCAAGCCTCGGAATATTAGTTACATCACCCGGTTCACGCCATACATTTAGTACTTCAGTTGTTTGCTGATCAAGCTCCGTTGGCGCCTGAAGATACATCCATGTACCATTATAAACATCGTTTCCAATTATTGCATGCAGGAAAAATGAGAAATCAAATCCTTTGTATGCAAATGTATTGGTCATACCTAACGTAAAATCAGGATTTGGATTTCCTGTAATTTTCCTGTCATCGGTTGTAATTACCTTGTCACCATTTAAATCTTCATATACTTCTTTCCCGGTTGTAGGGTCAACGCCAAGAAAATTATATCCCACAAATACTCCGATTGGTTCCCCTTCCATTACCCAGTTATTACCACGCCCCTGGTCGGCAATTGGCTGCCCGTTGAACAGTTTCAGCACTTTATTGCGGTTAGCCGAAAAATTGAAAGATGTATTCCACGTGAAATCGCCCTGAATGTTTTGGGTATTCAGTACAAACTCTGCACCTTTATTCTCCATATCTCCGATATTTGAAGTAATGGTACTGAATCCTGATGATTGTGGTATGGGACGTTCAAGAAGAAGATCGCTTGTTTTGTTGTAATAAATATCTGCTATAAGGCTTATCCTGTCCTTAAACAATCCCAGATCAAATCCCAGGCCAATCTGACGGGTAGTTTCCCATTTCAGGTCGGGGTTGNNCGGGGTTGGGCAACTGGGTTGGCTGAATACCCGAATTTTGATTGTAATTATATCCACCTTTATATAAGCCCAGTGATGCAAAATCATCGATACCATCATTACCGGTCAAACCAAAACTAGTTCTTAATTTAAGATCACTGATAACAGGCACACTCTTCATAAAGGGTTCTTCTGTAAGCCTCCAGGCTAATGAAGCGGCAGGAAAATATCCGAAGCGGTTGTTTGAACCAAATTTTGAAGATCCGTCGGCACGTGCGGTAAGTGTAAAAATATACTTGTACTTGTAGTTATACTTGAACTGTCCGAAATAGGAGGTCATCCCTCGGTCGAGTGCCGTAGCACTTGCCGCCCTGATTGTTCCTGCCGAAGTGATATATTGAAAATCTTCATTCGGGAAGTCTCTTGCCTCAATATAAGTAGTTCTTCTGGCATATTTTTCGAAGCTGAATCCTGCCATTGCTTCAAAATTATGAACCTTATTAACTGTTTTGGAATAATTTAGCACATTGCTTCCAACCAGGTTACTGACGTAAGTAGTTCCTTCAATACCAAGTCCATTGTATTTTTTACCCTGGGCTGTTGTAATAGGATCGTACTCATGCTCACGAAGGTTGTAAACATCTGCGCTCCATTTGGTGGTAAAAGTGAACCCATCCAGGAATTTGTATTCAAGATAGATATTCCCGTTGTTACGGTTGGTGTAAGCCACATTTTTTGTTTCGTTAATGATGGCAACGGGATTGGCATATGGAAGATTGCCTTCATAGTAGGTTCCATCAGGATTATAAACCGGATAAATGGCAGGTTCTGAAAGTGCGTTTGGCAATGGTCCGTAGGTGGTCTGATCACCTTCAACGCGATGGTTAACCGAGTACGTCATTGAAACACCGGCGCCTAATGTGAGATCTTTCAATAATTTATGATCCACGTTTATACGTCCGCTGTAACGATTAAATGCGGTTGATTTTACGGTACCATCCTGTGTGTATAAGTTACCGGAAATATATAAACGTGTTTTATCATTTCCGCTGCTTACCGATAATTCTGTATTTGATGTTGGAGCAACCTGCAGGATTTCTTTCATCCAGTCGGTATCCGTGCCCTGAACATCGGTTCCTTTAAATTCGTTCCATTGGGCTGCGTTCATCAGGTGAGGAATCCTTTCAGCCGGCATGGTTTGCCAGCCATAGGATGTACTCAGGTTTACGTTTGTACGCTGCGCATTACCCTTTTTAGTCGTGATCAGAATTACGCCATTGGAAGCCCTTGAGCCATAAATTGCAGTTGCCGAAGCGTCTTTGAGAATGGTGAATGACTCAATATCATCCGGGTTGAGGTCCGACATTGCATCAATTTCCTGGCCGCTGTAGCCGATCTGGCCAAAATTGCCAGTAATAACAGGAACTCCATCGACAACAATCAGGGGTTGGTTGCTGGCATTAATAGAACTACCACCTCTCATTTTAATGGCATTACGGCCACCGGGAGTACCTGAGTTCTGGTTAACTGATACACCAGCGGCTTTCCCCTGCAATACTCCATCAATAGTCCTGATAGGGAGATTACCAAGTTCTTTTTCGTTAACAGTACTTATAGATCCCGAAATCAGCTTCTTACTCGAAGTGCTGTAACCTACAACTACTACCTCGCCAAGATCGACCCTTTCTTCGTCCATCATAACATCTATTTGCTTACGGCCTTCCACAGGAACTTCCTGAAGTTTCATTCCTACGAAAGAAAATACAAGGGTAGCATTAGCAGGAGCATCTAATTTGTAAGTTCCGTTAACATCTGTAATTGAGCCTTTTTGTGTACCTTTTACCTGCACAGTAACTCCGGGCATCGGCATTTTATCAGTGGCTGAGGTAACAGTTCCGCTTACCGGAATAGTCTGCGCCCATAGCGAACTGATGAAAAGAGAAAACATCAGTAATAAAAAGTTAGTTTTTCGCATATGAATAATTGTTTGTTTTGGTTGGTTTGTTATTTATGAGTTGAAAAAGCTATTTAAGTGGTGTTGTGGTTATTTGAACAGGCTCAATATCCATCCTGATTCCGATAACGGTGTACTTGTCTTTGCCAGTTGGCTTATCGGTGAAAAAGCCTTTACTTTCGGGTGTTTTGCTGAAAGTAACCAGGAAGCCTGCATCCGCACCGGTAAAGTTAAGATTGGATACTTTGTTTACTGCCATATTATCGATCAGGTTAACGGTGATCAGGTTGAGGAAGTTGGTTGCCGATCCGGAAAACATACCGGCCTGGGCAGGATTTGACACGTTGTAAAATTCATTGCCAATGGTGCTTTTCTTTCCTTCGGCAGGAATGATTTTTTTCGTGCTGATATCATAAACATCACCTTCATCGAGGTAACTGATCGTTACATTTTTAATAAGCGGAAGATTCTGAACCTGCGAAATAGTTGCGTCCGTGGTGTTTATCATTGTAACACCGGCAGCGCCTGCAACTTTCAGTGTTTTTAGTTTTCCGTTATAAATAAGAGCCGTATTTTCATCTACACCAAATCCAAGGTTAACGGTTTTCTTTTCATGCATCATAACCATTACAAGCCTGGCAAGCCTGGCCCGGGCGTTAAAATGTTGATCAACCATTCCCAGTGGGAAAAACCCGAGTCCGTGGGTCAACAGAACACCGTCGCTGTCAGGGAAATCATCGCCTTTATAATCGGTTATCACACCATGCTTCAGAGCGCCCATGCTGTTTCCGGCGCCAATCATAGGTTCACTCATTATTGCAGCACCTGCGCTGGTTCCGCCAACTACACCTCCCGAACGGAATACTTCCCATACGGCCTCCAGCACGGGAGTTTTGCTTCCATCGGCTTTATGAAGTGTTTTCATAGTGCGTAACTGGTC
Organism: Bacteroidales bacterium UBA4417; assembly: GCA_002389705.1. Classification (GTDB taxonomy): domain Bacteria; phylum Bacteroidota; class Bacteroidia; order Bacteroidales; family UBA4417; genus UBA4417. The sequence continues at coordinate 3,113 of DGQJ01000035.1, read as the reverse complement.
GCCACCGCTAAACCAAACACAGGAACTTTTCCGTACCATTTCAGCAAGCTTGAGGTCGTTAGCGTTATTAAGCCAGGTTGATTCATCTATATTTTTTGTGCTATCGTCGTCAGCCATGGCAATGGGGATGAGGTGGATATTCTCAGGTTTCACCCCATAGGAAATCAATTCACTCCTGAAGTAAACAAAAGTTTGTGTTGCCACCCCACTGGCTGACGGAATTATTGAAAAAACGGCCTTTTCCGGTCCGCCGGACAGTTCAATCATTTGAGTGAAGACGCTTTTATTGTCAGGTTCAAGTCCTCCGCCAACAATTACAAGACTACCTTTCGGTAAGTCCTGGCAGTAGCCTGATTTCAAGATAAGGATCAGGGACAGCAAAAATACTGTGTTAAATTTGCGCATAAAGTTTGTGGTAATTGGTTACTATTTTTTGATAAACTTGTTGAAAGTCAGTAGATTTGTTTTAAGATAGCGTGCTTTGAATATATACAAACCAGGTTTTAAATAAGAGATATCCAGGTTTGTCGATTCATTTTCAGATCGGCCATGGAGTAGTTGCCTGCCATCAAGGGTGCAAATTTCCCAGTTATAATTCTGGCCTTTCGCAGTAAAATTCAATCTGTCGTTTACCGGGTTTGGCGATATAAAGGAAAATTCATCAATTTCTGAAGCCGTAACTCCAGTTATATTTACATTTCCCAATATATAAGGAGTAGTATAATCAATCATTGAAAGTTCCAGATCATCGAAACCAGCTACCATCCGGGGTTTCGCGCTGGTACTACCGGTACCGGTTTGTGATGAAAACCCGGTTAAGGTACCTTCATTGCTAACCACCATGATGGGAGCCGCTCCATAACCCGTTAGTAAATTTTTACCATTAACAGGAGTAACTTTCATATAATTGTGATTGGTGAGCCAGATGCCATATTTCAAGGTATCGAGAGCCATAGCATAGGGTACAGCTGTGGCGGAATTCTCATACATATCACTGTTGTAGAAGGTATTTGGCATGATAACACTATGCCTTAACAGCGATAAGCCTTTGCTGAAAGTAAGTTCAGCATAATAAGAGGCATACAGGGTATAAAAGTTGTCAACAACTGTCCTGCCGGCAAACCTCGAATCGTCGCCCACAAAGGCGCAGATCATTCCTGCGGCATGAGCTTTTTGCCGGAGTAAACCGCCATTTGAAGTATTCAGAAACTGGTTGAAATTTGCCGTTGTATTTGATAAGAAAAGTATTTTTACGGCATTATTTATTTTTAATTCAATATCAGCAGAATTTCCGGCATCGTTATTTATTCCTGCAATCTTTACTTCCGGAGTACCTAACAGCAACAGCTTATCCCTGAACGTATTAGCCAGCGTTTCATCACCGGTTACTATGAGCACAGGATCGGTTGTTAAACCATTATTAATAACCAGGTCAGCAAGCATAGCCTGGTTTTCAGATAGTTTATTGCTTCCGCTAGCAAGTACGGTGTAATTGCCGGTTTCTTCATAAGAAGCTGAATTTGTCGGCTTGTCAAGTGTATTAAAAGTGACCTGCTTCGTATTAAAATTATATGTACAGCCCTGCAAAAGCTGCATGATGTGCACTTTATCTGCCAATAATTTTGTTCCGTTCAATGAATAGTTGCTGCCAGGCATAGAAATATTCGCGCAACCGGTTCCCCGCACTGTTGCAAGGCCGGTTTCATCCACAGTCATACAAGTCATATCATCCATGCCGATACCGGTAATATCAATGCCTTTATTCATTTTGTAATTTGCCAGGAATCCAACGGTTCGCCCAAAACGAGCCCTTTCAGCAACATGCGTATCGAAAACAAACCCCGGAGCAAAATTCATGAAATCATCAGCCAGGGTTACATATTTGTTGTTTGGATCCTCAATACACTCATACGAATATACCGTACCATTAGCGGCAGTATATACAACTGATGAAAGAATATGCATGCCTGCAGATGTACCGCAAATGGTACCACCTTTGCTATAAATATGGATTACAGCAGCCTGAAGTCTGGTATTCCGGTAAAGATTGTAATACTCTGTTTGATCGCCTCCCCTGAAAAATATTACCTGATAAGTTATCAGTGTATCATATAACACCTGACTGTTGGCGCTGTCGCGACTTGCAATTGCAAACTCTTTAGCATAAGTAGCACCACATTGCTGTTTGAAATAGGGAGCCAGGGAACCTGTGGAAGTACCAATAATAGCAACCCGTTTACCTTCGCCAGCCCAGCGGTAAGCAGGTGTACTCCAGCTGGATGCGCCGTTTTTTTCTGATCCACCTCCTACCAGCAGCAACCGACCCGGTTGCGAAAACGCATGGAGTGAAAAAGTGATAAACAGCAGTGGGAGTAATTTCACAAAAGGCATAATTTCGGTAACGTAGTATGTTAAAGCGAAATTAAGTAAAAATAGCATTGAAAAAATGAATAATTTTAGCGAAAATTTTTATTTAATCCTTTTTTATGCTAACTCTTTTCAAAAATGCCGAAACTTATTCCCCTCATTTTCTGGGAACCAGGGATATCCTCGTTGGAGGAAAAAGTATTTTAGCCATTGCCGATCATATTGATCCTCCTAATGGCGTTGAGGTTCAGGTTATTGATTGCAGCGGGCTTAAACTTGTTCCCGGACTCATCGACTCCCACGTTCATATCACCGGCGGTGGTGGCGAAGGTGGCCCGGCCAGCCGTATGCCCGAACTGGAAATCAGCATGATGGTTGATGGCGGTGTTACAACCGTTGTGGGCTGCCTGGGAACCGATGGAATTACCCGATCGGTTGAAAGTGTGCTGATGAAAGTAAAAAGCATAAAAGCCAAAGGCATGTCGGCATGGATGTACACCGGGGCTTACCAGGTTCCGCCTCCTACCATTACCGGCGATATTATGCGCGATATTACCCTTATTGAAGAAGTAATCGGGGTTGGCGAAATTGCCATTTCCGACCATCGCTCTTCGGTACCAACTATTGCTGAACTGTCGAAACTCACCGGCCATGCACGGGTTGCCGGCATGATTGGTGGTAAAGCCGGAATTATAAATATGCATATGGGCGATGCCCGCGATCCGTTCCGCCCACTTCACGATATC
>DGQJ01000263.1 GCA_002389705.1 Bacteroidales bacterium UBA4417 | reverse complement strand
GTTTTAAAATCAGGACTTGTACCTGCAACCATGCCTATCAGACTCATAGAAATAAAAAAAGACTAATCATCATTTATACAGGAGGAACATAAAATGTTACGAGTTACAGGAATTATCAGGAAATCCTTCATTGGCGTTAGCATGCTGGTATTTGGAGGTGTTGTATCTGCGCAGGTTCAGGATCTAAATTCGGCACTGAACATGACCTATCAGGAACAATTTGAAGCAGCTGACAATGCTTTTAGCGCCCTGAGTGCAAAAGAACCCGCAAATGGCAAATACTTCTACTACAGTGGTGAAAACCAATTAGCTTCGTATGCTATTGACCCCACCAATATCCCTTTCGAAAACATAGCCAAAAAAGCTGTCGAAAGGTTCAATAAGGGTATTGCCGCAAACCCAAATGAACCACTGAACTACGTTGGACTTGGAAAAGTAGCCCTGATGCAGAATAACAAAACTGTAGCCGACGAAAACTTTGCTAAAGCTCAGTCGTTCCTTCCTGCAAAAAAGGTAAAATCGCCGCTAACCAAACCCGACCAGGCTACTTTATTGGTTCGTCTCGCTGAAGCATATGTAACCGTGGGCAGCAAGGATAGTGCACTTGTACTTGGTTATTTGAGAAGGGCAGAATCTATTGACAACAAAAATCCGGAAATTTACCTGGTACGAGGCGACTATTGGATTGATGTATTCAATAACGGGAGTCGTGCTGCCGAAAACTACAAACGCTCGCAGGATTTTTCGCCAAACTCAACCCGCGCACGTGTACGCCTTGGTCAACTCTATACTCGCATCAGGAGCTACCAGGATGCATTGGGTTACTACCAGGAGGCGCTTACCATTGATCCTTCATTTGCACCAGCTTACCTGGAGCTCGGCTTCCTCTATGCCAAAACCAACCAGCCTGAAGAATCGAAGAAAAACTTCAAAAAATACCTCGACCTGAGCAGCAGCAACATTGCCGCCAAACGCAGGTATGCCAATATGCTGATACAGACCGAAGATTACCAGGGTGCAATCGGACAGATCAAACAGATTCTGGCCATGGACTCAACCACCTATAATGACCTTAACCGTGCTCTTGCCTATTCATATTTCGAAGAGAAACAATACGCTCAGGCAAAATACTACATTTCAAAGTTCATTGCCAATGCTCCTGCTGAAAAAATAACATCAAAAGACTATGCTTACGACGGTCGGATTATGGTAAAAAATGGCCAGGATTCATTAGGGATCATCAGCCTTACCAAAGCTTTTGCGCTTGATTCGGCTAATATTGACCTGTTGTCGGAAATTGCTACTCTGTATACCAAAAACAAAAAAGCACAAAATGCCGGTGATACTTATAAACTCAAGATAAAACTTACCAACGGCGGTGTAAACGATTACTACAAAATGGGGCGTGCCTACTTCGATGCCAAAAACTGGACCGAGGCAGATTCCGCATTTGCCAAAGTAAACAGGATGAGCGTTGATTTCGAGCCTGCATACCTTTTCAGGGCCAGGGTCTATTCGAACATGGATCCTGATACCAAGGAAGGTTTAGCCAAACCATTCTACGAGAAACTGCTCGAAAAAGCCAATCTCGATGCCACGAAGTATTCAAAAGATATACTCGAAGCATACAATTACCTGGGTTACTATTACCTGGTGAATAAAAATTATTGCGAATCAATCAGTTACTGGGATAAAATCGTAACCCTTGATCCGACCAATGAGAACGCTGCAAGCGCTTTGAAGGACCTGAAACCCCGCTGCCCTGAATTTAAGTCTGCTAACCAAAAATCACAATAATGCATTGCTCTGATTATAAATAATTTGCACAAGAATCAGAAACTTATTCAGGCTTAAAATGCAGAGAATTTATAAGAAAAATGCGCCTCTTGGTTACAAAGACTTTTTTAAAAGCTAAAATCTTTTATCTTTGCGTTCACTTAACGGCGAATTCACTTAAAAACAATTAAATACCATTCACTAATCTTAAATCTTATCACAATGAGCAAAAACGGTCAATCGTTGAAAGAAACACTTCGTTCAGCTTTCGCAACTGGAGCAATCCTTGTTGCTCTTGCAATCGCATTCCTGATTTACTTCTACGTATTAGGAAATCCAGTTAACTTTGAAGGCGGCAACCCTGCTGGTCACCCAATCCCAGGTAACTACCTTGCAATGGTTTACAAAGGAGGTTATATTGTACCTCTTCTTATTACTTTGATTATTGTCCTCTTAACTTTCACCCTCGAAAGAGCTTTCACCCTTCGTAAGGCAAAAGGAAAAGGCGCAGTTAACGCATTTGTTGCTAACCTTCAGACACTTCTGAACAACAACCAGTTAGATCAGGCTATTGCTGCTTGCGACAAACAAAAAGGTTCAATCGGAAACGTAATGAAAGCCGGTTTGATCAAGTACAAAGAACTTCAATCAGATACAAGGCTTGACAAAGACCAGAAACTTGTTTCGTTACAGAAAGAATTCGAAGAAGCTATTGCACTCGAACTCCCGATGTTATCGCGCAACCTGGTTATCTTATCAACCATCGCTTCCATCTCCGTACTTATCGGTCTTATCGGTACTGTATTAGGTATGATCCGTGCTTTCGCTGCTTTGGCACAAGCTGGTGCACCTGATGCTCTTGCTCTTGCAACCGGTATTTCAGAAGCGCTTATCAACACTGCATTTGGTATTTCAGGTTCAACCCTTGCCATCATTTTCTACAATTATTTCTCAACGAAAATTGATGCAATGACCTACAAAATTGACGAAGCAGGTTTCAGCTTAACACAAACTTTTGCAGCTCAGACCAAATAATTGGTTTAGCACTAAGTTAGTAATTAATGCAATTGGCGCTTAGCGCCAGGTTTTCACACATCAAAACAAGAAACCATGCCAAAAATTAAAGCACCGGTAAGAACTCCTCACATAGACATGACGCCTATGGTGGATTTATTTGCCCTTTTGCTTACATTCTTCATGTTGACAACATCTTTCCGCCCTACCGAAGCTGTTCAGGTTGATACCCCGAATTCAGTGAGCGAAAAGGTTAGTCCCGAAAAGGATGTCATTACAATTCTTGTTGGTAAGGATAATAAAGTGTTCCTGAATTTCGACAACGGACAGGACACTACCAAGCTGATTAGAAAAGAAGTTTTACTAAAATTTGCGGAACAATTTAACCTGAAATTATCAGATAAGGAAATTAAAACCTTTGTGCAGTCAGCCTCATTCGGGATGCCTGCCGATAAACTCAGGGCCTGGCTGAATACAGAAGATTCCAAACAAAAGGAAGCTTTCCAGACAGGTATACCCACCGACTCAACCGATAACCAGTTGAATCTTTGGGTACGTTTCATCCGTATTCAGAATCCAAATGCGGAAGTTGCTATTAAAGGTGACGCCGATTCTGATTTCAAAGCTGTAAAACACGTAATGGATATTCTTCAGGAAAACCAGGTTAATAAGTTTAACCTAACTACTAACCTAATGAAGGAAGAAGCCAAATTGGAAGAATAGTAATCATAACGTTAACAATTTAAAGAAATCATAATATGGCTGAAATAATCCAAGCGGAAGGCAAACAAAAAGGCGGCAAAAAGAAAGCCAAAAAGTTTTCGACCCGCATCGATATGACCCCCATGGTCGACTTGATGTGTTTGCTGATCACCTTCTTTATGCTTACCACAGCTTTCAGCAAACCCAAAGCCATGGAAATTACCATGCCGGAAAAAGATGATACCAAGACTGAGAAAGAAGCACCAAAAATTGCTGCTGACAGAACTGTAAATATTCTTATTTCGGGTAATGATAAAATCTATTATTACTTTGGAGTTGCCGATCCTAAGTCCCCCCCAATGCCGCAGCTCATCGAATCGAATTACAGCAAAGATGGAATTCGCAAGATGCTGCTTCAGAGAAACAAACTGGTTTTTAAAGCAGTTTACGATCTGAAGGATAAAGTAACCAAAGGGGAAGAGGTGATGAAAGACTCAACTTTAGCTAGGAAAATCAAGGAGTTAAAGAAAACGGTCGATCCAAAAGCGCCTATCATCCTCATAAAAGCTGATGAAAAGGCTAAATACAAGAACTTAGTTGACATCATTGATGAAATGGCGATCTGCACCATTGCTAACTACGCAGTAGTCGACATGAGTGATGTTGAGAAACAAATGATGGCTGGTTCTGCTCCTGCAGCCCCTGCTAAGTAAGTAATCAAATGTCGACCAAGGTTGTTGTTCACATTTAAATTAAAACACAAAAAATGACAAAGCAAAAAGTTTATGTAGCTCCAATGGACGAAATCGTCTTTGAGCGCAGGAATAAAACTTATGGAGCGTACATTTTGCGTAAATTGTATAATAAAAACTTGAACAGGGCTTTACTGTTTGCCATTATCATCTTACTGGCAGGATTAGCTTACCCCCTGGCATCTAGTTACTATGCAAAAGCAAGGGCCGGATATGTTGAGAAAGTAGCAAGTGCTGACTTTATGGACATGGATAAGCCTAAGGAAGACGCTCCTCCCCCTCCACCCCCTCCTCCACCACCACCAGCAGAACTGCAGCAGAAAGTTAAATTCGTTGCTCCTGTTGTAACTACCGAGGAAGTTGTAGAAGATGCTGACATCTTTAATCAGGATGATCTTGCAAAAACTTCAACTAACGAAGCTGTAGCAGTAGAAGAGGAAGCTGTAGTTGAAACCAAAGCTGAAGTAATCGAAGTTCCTGAAGAAAAGAAAGAAGTTTTCACCATCGTTGAAGAAATGCCTTCATTCCCGGGTGGTGAAACCGAAAGAAATGCTTTCCTTGCCAAGAACATCGTTTATCCTCAGCAAGCTACCGAAAACGGGATACAAGGTACCGTATATGTTTCCTTCGTTGTTGACTCAAAAGGAAACGTTACCGATGTTAAAGTTCTACGTGGTATTGGTGGCGGTTGCGACGAAGAAGCTTTACGTGTTGTTAAAATGATGCCACAGTGGCATCCCGGTAAACAAAATGGCAAACAGGTTCGCGTTCTTTTCAACATGCCTATTTACTTCAAACTTCAGGGTTAATAAGAAGTTTACCTTTAAAAAACGCCATCAGTTTGATGGCGTTTTTTTTGTCTTTAAAATTCGAACCTGATATGCATTAATTAAACAATGGACTATTTTTAAACAAGCCCGTGCACAGTAACGATTCAATATTACCCATGTTTTCATAATGCTGGCAATAACCGTTCAAACGGCAGGCCAAGCAAAGATATCAGATTGTTCCAAAATGAAATCAATGCAATGATAATTAACTTTAAGAAGGAACCAGAAAACCTCTACTTTACTGTAACAGTGGTTTTGAGCCTGATATCGTCGGAAGCGGCTCCTACCATTAACTGGTAGTTGCCTTTTGCTACCGCATAATCATTCGCATTCAGGTTGTAATGGCGTAACCGTGTAACCGGAATTGAAATTTCGAAGTTTCGGGTTTCTCCTTTCAGAAAATGTATCCTTTCGAATGCTACCAGCGATTTGATCGGTTGATTGATAAGTTCCCCGGGCTGTTTCAGGTATACCTGCACTACCTCATCCCCATCAAAAATTCCATCATTAGTAACAGTAAGTTTGAGTACAAGCGTATCTTTTTCTGATAACGATTCCTTAGCAAGTTCCAGCTTTTTGTACGAAAATGAGGTATAACTCAAGCCATAACCAAAAGCGTACAAAGGTTTTCCTCCGAAATACCTGTATGTGCGGTCCTTCATCGCGTAATCATCGAATGCAGGAAGATCGTTCACCGATTTATAAAAGGTCACCGGAAGCCGGCCGGCCGGGTTATATTTACCCCAAATTACTTCAGCAACAGCATTCCCACCTTCTTCGCCAGGGTACCAGGCCTCAACAATGGCATCGGCATGTTCCTGAGCCCAGTTTACAGCCAGTGCGCTTCCATTGGTAAGCACAACAACAATCGGTTTACCTGTGGTTTTTAAAGCTTTCAGTAACTCCACCTGGCTGGCAGGCAGATTGAGGCTGGTTCTGTCGCCCGAAGAGAACCCCGGAACTTTTACGTCCATTTCCTCGCCCTCTAGGTTTGGTGAAATCCCGGCAGAAAAAATAATTATTTCCGATTTCCGGGCCAGGCTTACTGATGCTTTGAACATAGAATCCTCGCCAAGTGGAACCGGAGAAACATTCCTGGCCAGTATTTCCGGCCTTTCAACACCACTGCTATAATATATCCTGGTTCCTTTTGGGACATTGCGACGTAAGCCTTCGAGCAGTGTTACAGGTTGAGTTGGTGTCCCATTGTAATTGCCGAGTAATACTGAGGTGTCATTTGCATACGGACCAACAACAGCTATGGTTTTTATTTTTTTTGAAAGCGGCAGTATGTTATTCTGGTTCTTAAGCAAAACTATACTCTGCAACGCGACTTCCCTGGCAAGTTTACGATTCGATTCGGTATTGTTCTGAGTGGGTGTAATAGCAGCATATTTTACCCTTGCAGGGGGATCGAACATACCCAGCCGGAAACGGGCCTCGAACAAACGCTTAACCGAGATATCAATTTCGTTTTCCGAAATATATCCTGATTTAACTGCCGCCAGTAAGGTTCCGTATTCGGGGCCGCACGACAAATCGGTTCCAGCTTTTACGGCCAGCGAAGCAGCCTTATCAGGTGTATCAACAAATTTGTGAAAATTATAAAAATCGGAAACGGCCCAGCAATCAGAAACCACATATCCTTTAAAGCCCCATTTCTCGCGTAATATTTTACGCATAAGCAAATCGCTGGCACAGGCCGGGGTTCCATAAACCCGGTTATAGGCACCCATAACCGAATAAACCCCGGCCTCTTTCACCAAAGCTTCAAAAGCCGGGAGATAGGTTTCGAAAAGATCAGTTTCCGAAGGCCATGCATCAAATTTATGCCTGTCGGGTTCGGGGCCGCTATGTACTGCAAAATGCTTTGCTGTTGCCACAACCTTGAAATAATCAGGGTCGTCGCCTTGCAATCCTTTAACAAAGGCAATACCTATGCGGCTGGTCAGAAAAGGGTCTTCTCCATAGGTTTCCTGGCCGCGGCCCCATCGCGGATCTCTGAAAATATTAATATTGGGCGACCAGAAAGTTAAACCCTGGTAAATATCGTGCTGGTCTTTAGCAAGCGCTTCATAATACTTGGCCCTTGCTTCGGTAGAGATAACATCTGCTTCTCTTTGTATCAAGGCCGGATTAAAAGTAGCAGCCATCCCGATAGCCTGAGGAAAAACAGTGGCAACACCGTTTCGGGCAACCCCGTGCAGACATTCATTCCACCAGTTATATTGAGGAATACCAAGCCTTTCGATTGCAGGGGCAGTATGTTGCATCTGCTGGATTTTTTCTTCCAGGGTTAGCCTCGAAACCAGGTCATTTACCCTTGCACCGACAGGTAAATCAGTATTCAGGAAAGGATAGTTGAGAATAACTCCGCTTTGCTGCCCATAGCCTTTGAAAAGTGTTGAACAAAATACCAATGTTGTTATCAGAAGATACTTTAGTTTTAAGTTGTGACAGAGCATAAGATTGTAAGATTTAAAAGTTTTGAATTATCCGGTCTTATTATTTTATCAGCATGTAACATCGGGCTTCAATAAACTACATGCATCAGTACAAATTTAATATATTTGCTGTTCAGAAAAAGCATTATCAATTAACCGGATCACAAATAAGCCTAAGCCTCTATGAAAACTTCAAAACAACATTTTGGTTTCCTGCCCGACCACCGGGAAGTTTTTTTATTTTCCCTTGAAAATGAAAATGGGATGAAAGTAAAAATCATCAATTACGGGGGAACTATTATTTCACTTGAAGTACCTGATAAAAAAGGGTTAACGGCTGATGTAGTTATGGGTCTTCCAACCTGGGAAGACTGGATTGAAAATCCATACTATTTTAACTGTATTGTTGGCCGTACTTGCAACAGGATAGGCGGAGCGAAATTTTCGATTGACGGTACCGAATACAAGGTTTCAGCCAACCACGGCGAGGTTTCGCTGCACGGAGGATTCGAAGGTTTTCACAAAAAACTTTGGGATGCCAGGGTTATTGAAAAAGCGGATGTTGTAGTTCTTGAACTAATCTACCTGAGTAAAGACGGCGAAGAAGGTTTCCCCGGAAACCTGGAAGTAAAAGCTGTTTATACCTTGAATAAAGAAAATGAACTCAGCCTTGAGTTTTTTGCTGTAACGGATAAAGTTACCCCTGTTAATCTGACCAGCCATGGATATTTCAACCTGGCAGGCGAAGGGTCGGGCGAAGTGTACGACACTGAACTGGAAATATTTGCCGACCAGATTACCACAACCGACGACAACTGTATACCTACCGGAGAATTTACTGATGTTGCCGGAACACCTTTTGATTTCACATCGCCACGCAGCATTGGTGAAAGAATCAATCAGCTACATATGGGCTATGATGATAATTATATACTGCGGAATAAATCGGGAGCGCTTGATTTAGCGGCACGTGCTTTTGAGCCCAAAACAGGAAGGGTACTGGAAATTTTTACAACAGAGCCCGGAGTTCAACTTTACACTTCGAATTGGTTTGATGGCAGCCTGACAGCAAAATGTGGTAAACCCCATACGGCACATACCGCATTTTGTCTCGAAACCCAGCATTTTCCTGATTCCATGAATCATCCCAATTTCCCGGATGTTTTGCTTCGTCCAGGCAATAAATTTTACTCAAAAAGCTTGTGGAAATTTACCAGCAGGTAAACCAAGCCCTGATTTTGGAGTATACTTTCATTTGATTGATCGATTGTGGCGATCAAATCTCCGGAAACGAACAGCCGTTAAGTCTTCTTAAATCTTCATACAAAAAGCGATGATCTTCGCTTTAAAGATTTGCATTCTATTTCCGTTGAAAGAAACGGTATTTATTCGTCCTTCATATTTGTTTTCACGGGAAAAACTTCCCAAATTTAACCCGTATTCCCAAAACAGGACATTCAAAACTAAATATTTTTCACCAATATACGTATATGTTTGTTTATCAACAACTTAAACTATTTGGCATGATTTTTTGAAATAATGCACTGTTAAAAGCGATGAAACCCGTCTTTTAACTGAACTCGTATGCTTCCTTTTCTCGTAAACCACTATAAATCATATAGCATGGAAGCATACATTATTACATCGGCTACTCGTTTTTCTTGGAGTTCAAACAAGGGAATCATTCCATTTCAGGACAAAAGATTTGTTCTTTCTCCAAGTATAACTATCTCTCATTTACTTAAGGCTAAAAGCCTGAGTATTTTAACCATAATCAATATTTTATATCTGCTCCAATTACAAGTCTGAAAACTTCTATTAACTGAGGATAATACAGATAGTATTTACATCAGCCATTCATAAACTAGTTCTACCCGCTACACGAAATAAAATCTCCTTGTTATGAAAAACTATTATCAAATACCTTCCGGAAACAGACAGCCAGCTTTCAAAAACCAGCATTTTACACTTTACAGGTTAACTTTCAGCTTATTGTTTGTACTGTTACTTATACTCTCAGGCAACCGGACATATGCACAAATTGATACAGTGATCATTTCAGCTGATTATTGTATTGTTCCCGGGTCGGTGCAGCTCACTGCCACAGCGAGCCCGGCCTCAGTGGGTTATTCCTATACATGGAATACAAATCCGGTGCAAACCAACCCGGTGATACTGATTAACGAAGCGGGAAATTATAGTGTAACGGTAATGGATGGATCCGGGAATGAAAAATTGGCCTCTTATATTATTTCTGCCAACCTGGTATATAATGGTGATTTTGAACTTGGGAACACCGGGTTTACATCTTCTTATCTGTACGTAAACCCTGCTCCTGCTGCCCTTGAACCTGAAAACAGGTATACTATTGATTGGGACCCACACTACAGTCATAAATTTTTCTGGGGAAGAGATCATACATCAAATTCAGGTAATTTCATGATTGTGAACGGAGTAGACCAGAGTGCTACGGTGTGGTCGCAACAGATTAACGGGATCTTGCCTAATACCGATTATTATTTTTCAGCTTATGGTATCAGCCTGAATAGTTCGCAGCCTTTTGCCAATTTACAATTTAGCATTAATGGCAGCCAAGTAGGATCAGTTACAGGTCCATTACCTCCGCACCAGTCGAACAACAACCCTCCATATGACTGGGTACAATTTTATGGCACCTGGAATTCGGGAAATAATACATCTGCCAATCTGAGCATTACCGATCTTGAGCCCTCATTAAGAGGTAATGATTTTGGTCTGGATGATATTTCATTTGGCACATTGACTCCTTTGCCTATGTCAGTTGAGGCCCGTTCAAATACACCTTGTTTGGGTGATTTACTGCAACTTACGTCAAAAATTACAGGCGGTCGTCCGCCGTTTACTTATACCTGGAATGGACCTAACGGGTTTGTGTCCAATGAGGCCAATCCTGTAATTTACAATGTTACACAGGCAGTTGCTGGCACTTATACGTTGAAAATTACTGATGCAAATAGTTGTTTACCTGTTTCAGAAGATGTTGTTGTTTCGGTAAATCCACCTTCGGTTGGCGGCACTGTTTCTGGTGGTACAGAAATCTGCAGTGATGCAAACAGTGGAATATTGACGCTGAGCGGGCACACAGGCTCAGTAGTTAAATGGCAGAGTTCGGTTGAACCTTTCATTGCATGGACTGATATAGCCAACACCAATACTACATATTCTTCGGGACCACTCAGTCAAACCACCCGTTTCAGGGCAGTTGTTCAACTGGGGAGTTGCAGCGAAGCTTATGCCGCATATACTACTGTAAAAGTTGAAAATACAGCCCCGGTTATTANNCAAAACGGTTGAGTGTGACGGGAACGGAAATATCAACGAGTTAAATGCCTGGCTGGCTTCAAACGGAGGTGCTGAAGCAACCGACAACAGTTCAGTTGTAAGCTGGACGAATGATTTCACATCGGTTTCCGGTTTGTGTGGTAAAAGCGGTTCAGCAGTTGTAACTTTTACTGCTAAAGATGCATGTGGAAATTCTTCAAATACTACAGCTATTTTCACAATTACTGATAGTACTCCACCGGTAATTGCTGAATTACCCGCACCTTCGACCATCAACTGCCCTGCTGTTCCTGAGTTTACCGCTGCTACGGCGACGGACGGTTGTTCAGCCCATGTTACATTGATTTTTGAAGATGTAAAAACGGAAGGAAGTTGTGCCGGATCGTATAGCATTACCCGCACCTGGACCGCTACCGACGCCTGCGGAAATTCATCCAAAGCATCGCAAACCATCAGTGTTCAGGATGTTACGGCACCTGTGATTGCCACATTACCTGCACCTTCGACCATTAACTGCCCTGCTGTTCCTGAGTTTGCCGCTGCTACGGCAACAGATGAATGTTCGGCCAATGTAACCTTAACATTCGATGATGTAAAAACAGAAGGAAGCTGCGCCGGATCATATAGCATTACCCGCACCTGGACCGCTACCGATGCCTGCGGAAATTCATCCAAAGCATCACAAACTATAAACGTACAGGATGTTACGGCACCGGTACTAACCTGCGCAACTGATATAATTGTAAATAATGATCCTGGGAAATGTGGGGCCATATTAACCATTGCAAAACCATCAGTTACCGAAACCTGCGGTTCCTATATTTTAACCAACAGCTTAAACCAGACCGATGATGCTTCCGGTGAATTCCCGGTAGGAACGACGCTGATAGTGTGGACTGCCAAAGACGACTGCGGGAACCGTTCGACCTGCACGATGACTGTTACTGTGAATGATACCGAAAAACCTGTTGTAACATGTGCTGCTAATGTTAATATCTGTGCCGGAAACCAACCAATACTGACCAATCCGACTGCCAGTGATAACTGCGGCATTGCGTCCATAACCAACAATGCACCTGCTGTATTCGAAACGGGTGCAACCCTGGTGGTTTGGACAGTAACCGATATTCATGGCAATATATCAAACTGTACTCAAACTGTTGTTATCGCTCCGCAGGTAACGGTTGAAGCTGGTCCTGACGATAAACTTTGTGCAGCGATTCCATATACCATTTCCAAAGCTACTGCAGGCAATTATACTTCTATTGCCTGGTCGCATAACGGACATGGGAACCTCTCAGCAACCGATGTTATTAATCCGGTTTACACTCCTTCGGCCGGTGAAACAGGTACCATTGAATTTACATTGGTTGCCAGGGGAAATGCAGCTTGTGGGAACGGAGAAGTTCAGGATAAATTTTCGCTCACCATTTATGCGCCTCTTACAGTTGATGCCGGCGATAACAGCACCATACTTTCCGGAGCTACAACCACGCTACATGGTATTGCATCAGGAGGCTCAGGAATTTTATCCTACAACTGGACACCCGCTGACAAACTGGTAGACAACAGCAAGCAGAACCCAGTAACTTTACCGCTCTTCAGCACTACAACTTTCACCCTGAATGTTGTTGATGCGCTGAGCACCTGTTCCCTGAGTGATGCC
>DGQJ01000073.1 GCA_002389705.1 Bacteroidales bacterium UBA4417 | reverse complement strand
CAGGGATCGGATGTTTTTATAGGCAATACGCGGGCCGGCATGAAAATGGGCAGGTTTTTCTTACCCGGTTTAAGTGGTATAGCCATGTATTTCCCGGCTTTAATCATGCTGCTGAAAGGCTATAAGTTGAAAGCCATGTACCCGGTCGACCTGCCTTCGAACTGGATTTCGCTGCATCCCGGCTTGCGCCGGAAAGTAATTGATTCAATGGTTACGCATTACGAAAGACTTACAAAGCAGTTTTCGGCCAGGGTGCTTAGCGGGCAAAAGGTGTTTTTAAAATCATTTGTTCTGCTGCCGCTCGATATACTGGTTACCCCGCTGGCAGTGGGTTATTATTTTATTGGCAGGTATTTGCTGGCCAAAACCTTTGTGGCCAATTACAACTGTAATAACTGCGGGGTATGCATCGAACAATGCCCCACCCGTTCAATCATTCTTTCGGGGAACCGTCCGTTCTGGAAGTTTACCTGCGAAAGCTGCATGCGGTGCATGAATTATTGCCCCCAGCGGGCTATTGAAACCGCGCACTCCCTGTTTTTCGTTTTGCTTTTCCTGCTCGTAGCGTTTGTGAATCCTTTCCTCTCCGACCTGGTTGCCAACTTTGTAGCCAACTGGCTGGGCTATTCGCGTGTGGCTTACGAATCGTTTTATTTTGTGCTGCAATGGTCGGTAGCCTTGCTGGTATTTTACCTGGGCTATAAGCTGATGCATTTACTGATGCGTATTCCGGTAGTAAATAAGGTGCTAACCTATACTTCACTTACCACCTGGAAATTCTGGCGGAGGTATAAAATGCCGGCGCAGGCACGCCCGAAAGGTGCCTGACGCAGGCATTCCATCAAAAACCTGAAGGCTTACCTTTGCTGCAGCCTGAAAATCACAGGCATGGTAAAAAGTACCCTTACCGATCTGCCGTTTTGTTTCCCTGCATGCCACTGGGGCATCATCTTAATTACCCGCACAGCTTCTTCGTCGCAGCCACCGCCAATACCTCGCAGCACTTTTACATCGGTAATATTGCCTTTTGTATCTACCACAAACTGCACATAAACGGTTCCCTGTATATCGGTTTCGAGCGCCTGCTGCGGATACCTGATATTTTCATTCAGGAATTTTTGTCGTTCAACATCCCCGCCAGGAAATATCGGCATTTCTTCTGCTATGATTATGGGAGATTCCTCGGTTTTTACATCCAGCACATCGGTCTCCGGTTTCAGATCTGCAGGCTGGTCAACAGCAGGTTCGTAGCCGGTGTTACCCTTATCGTTTAAAATATCCATCGGCACCCATTCGCTCTCAGGTACTTCGCCGGCAACCACAACAGGCTGTGTAAATACAAGACGTTTCTGAACATCCGCAATGGGTGGGGGCGGGGGCGGAGCGATAGGCGGTTCGACATGCGACAAATTTCCTGTTTCAATGGTTACGGTTTCGTCGGTAATAATTGGGACCCGGTGAATAAGTCGATAGCTTAAAGCCAGCGGGTAGGCCAGACCGGCAATCATAATAGCCGATGCCAGGAATAAGGCTTTGGTAAGCTGGCGGTGGTACATTTTGCGTAAAATGTACGCTCCATAATTTTTGTTGCGGTGCTCAAAAACGATTTCATCCATTTGAGCCGGTTCATTTGCTTGCGTTTTCATAACTTTTTTTGATTTTAAAGGTGAATGGTATAAATTCAATCGGGTGAAATCCCGATCCTTCGTAATTCAATTTTAATTGTGCAGCAGTGTATGGAACTTTTATGCAGTAAACTTTCGAAATCGTGAATCAGTGTATCTTACTTCCGGCTTTTGAATACCAGATGCATACAGGTTGACTTTTCCACAAAATATCCCGAATTATTTCAGCAGGTATGGCAGGTGAAATTTTATTATTGTGGATTTGAAACTCATAGAACATACACCACCATTGCATTTCCGAAAAACTTATCTTTGTAAAAACTTATACCTCGTGACACTTCGCTTTTTCAGGAAAGATGATATGAAGGAATTGAATTCGATGACCGACGAACAGTTGGTAACGAGGTATATGGAAACACACAGCAGCGAGATTATCGGCATACTTTATGAGCGCTATACCCACTTGTTGTTTACGGTTAGCTATAAATACCTGGGCAACGAAGCCGATGCCGAAGATGTGGTAATGCTGGTTTTCGAAAAACTTTTCGAATTGCTGAAAAAATCGGAAATCATTAATTTTAAAAGCTGGATTTATACTATTACCCGTAACGAATGCCTGATGCAGCTCAGGCACCGGAAAACGGATGAGCGTGCTAAAGAGGAAAATCTGAAAAAACTGGATACCGAAATTATGGAATCCCGCGAACCTGATCATCTTATAGGTGGCCGCGATGGCGAATACCGCATTCGTTATCTCGAAATGGCTATTAATCAGCTTAGTGCGGAACAAAAGCAATGCGTACAATTATTTTATCTGTCAGAGAAATCGTACCGGGAGGTCGAACAGTTAACAGGATATACTTACAACGAAGTAAAAAGTCATATTCAGAACGGAAAACGCAATCTGAAACTTATGATGGAAAGGATGGATCGCTATGAATGATATGATGAAACAGTCATCGGCCCTTTTCACACATTCGGGATGCCTCTCTTCCGAAGCGCTGATGCAGTTTGTTACAGGATCATTACCCGCTGCTGACCTGCAAAAGGCAAGCAATCACATTCATTCGTGCCCGCTTTGTGCCGACGCCGCCGACGGGCTCAGGTTGTGGCTGCAGGATAACGCCATTAAGCAACCCGAATCTGGAACAGTTGAAAATGAAATGATGCCGGGTGAAGGTGCCGGAATAGGCTCAGCGAAGGCATTTTCGGACCGGATCAGCACAATCAATTTAAACATCAACAAGCGGGTACAAGCACATAAACAGGATGAGAATCCCGATACTGAAAAGACTTTACCCAGGTCGATAACCTGGCTGGCTGCAGCAGCTTCGGTGCTCGTATTTGTTACCGCGGGGTATATTTTATGGTTGCAGGATAAGAACGATAAAGCCATGCTTGCACAGCAGCATGAAAATGCAAAGGCTGTAATTACTGCTTATGGCGAAATGCCTTCGCCCCCACCTGCGCAGGTGATACTCACCGTTAAATATACCGGTAAAAAAGGAGCTCATCTTCCGCCTGTTGTTTCGATTGATCACGACGCACCTTCGGCTACAGTTGCAGCTGGGGCAAATGTTATTAAGGGTTCAAGCCCGGTGGATGAGCCCGAATATGCCGAAACCAAACCCGGCCCCGAATCAGAATTGTACCGCGAAGAGTATGGCAAGCACAGGTCTGTTCGCTACACGGCGGTAAAAAACACCGGCGGAGCTACCCGACAACCTGATGCTGAGGAAGAAGCAAATGCCGTTTTTATGAATGTGCAGGAGATGCCTTCGTTTCCGGGTGGAGATGCGGCCCGCAAAAAATACCTGGCCCGCAACCTGCGATATCCTTCCCAGGCAGCTGAAGATGGTATACAGGGAACGGTTTATGTGAGTTTTGTTGTGAAAACCAACGGCAGCCTTTCGGATATTAAAATCATAAAAGGCATTGGCGGTGGCTGCGACCAGGAAGCATTGCGTGTGGTTAAAAAAATGCCGGCCTGGAATCCTGGTTACCAAAACGGGCGAAAAGTAGCAGTATTGTTCAATATGCCGGTTTATTTCAAGCTGCAATAATGGGTTGAAACCCGTTTTACCAATAAGTGTAAACAGGGCAAATGCTGATGCAAGGCTATGGTTTTTCGTCGAGCAGCTGCGGGTTTTTTACGATCTTTTTCAGGTAGCGGAACAGCAATCCCCCGTGCGAGGCATCCACCACGCGGTGATCGATAGCGGCACCCAGCGAAAGAATGGTACGGGGTACAACCTGTTCATCAACCACAGCCGGTTTACGGTTAACGCCGCCAAGTACCAGCACAAACGANNGAAAGTCCCAGCGCAGGTAACGAAAAACCCCAGTTAAAAGTTATCATTTTCAGGAGGTTGAATATCCAGCCGCGAATGGGCCACGGAACCAGCGACAGCTTGTCTTTCATTTGCATGGTTTTGTTGCCGCTGCCCTGGCGGGCATTTTTTATTTCCTGGCTCATCTGTTCAACAAGTTCGGTAAGGGTGAGTTTATCCGCGTTTCGTATCATAATGCTTCCCATTTGCGAGTCACGTAGCAAAACACTCACCATTACGTCGATGCTATCGCGCAGCACCACATTGCCACGCCTGATGTAGGTATTCAGTTCGGGGATATCCTCCTTTAAGGCACGTGCGGCGGCCAGCACAAAAATGTGGGTGAGCGTAACTTTGATACCTGCTTTTCGTTTTGCTGATATGAACTCCTGAAGTTCGGTGATATCTATTTCAACCGAACCAAAAAGCTTTGAATCCGTTGGCCTTCGGTAAATGGAAGAAGCGACTTTTCGCCAGCCTGAGTTTAGTTCTTCAGTCGTTTTCATGATGTAAAAATAAATGTTTTTAATACTTAAGAAAGGATTGAATTCAATAGTCCTGAAATTGAGTCTTCAATTACCCGTAATATCAGCAGTTTTAACTCCTTCTGCTATAAAAAGCCATTCAAAAGCAAAGTCATAGATGCATTCCTTATCTTTGAAAAAATAAGTTCCATTAAACATGAACAATCATTTATACAGGAAAATAGCTTTCTTTCCGATCCTGACAGTACTTTTCATGGCAAATAATTCATGTGAACCGCTGGCTACCAGTTTCCGGGAGGTTGAAGACGCCATAATATATACCAAAGAGCAAAAGATTTTGCCCCCGCAACCCGATTCAACCCTGAAGGTTATGACCTGGAATATTCGTTTCGGGATAGGGCGTCAACCCTGGTTTGGCGATGCCTGTGGCGATAATACGGTTTTCAGGAAGGATGAAGTTATCCCCGGCCTCGAGAAAATTGTAGCCCGTATCAACCAGGTGAGACCGGATATACTTTTTCTGCAGGAATGCGATGTGAAATCGAACCGTACCGCGTATATTGATGAACTTCAATACATTCTCGACCACACCTATTTTAACTATGCCGCTTATGTTTCGGAGTGGAAATCGGAATTTATCCCCAGCGATGGGCTGGCCCGCATGGATATGGGCCTGGTTATACTTTCGCCCTGGCCGCTTACCGATGCCAAACGCATTAACCTGGCTCCGCGAGGCGACCAGGCAGGCATTGTGAATTATTTCTACCTGCACTCGTGCATTGTTACCGCTAATGTAAAAATACCCGGCTTTAAAGAAATTCCTTTGCTTAATATTCATGCTTCGGCATTTGCAACTGACGACACGAAGAAAAAGCATTTCGAGGAGTTTAAAGCCGAAATGGATAAACTTGATGCTGAAGGCAAGTACTTTGTTTCGGGTGGCGACCTGAATGAATTACCTCCCGGCAGCGATTCGACTGACTACTGTTACGAAGATATGTGCCCGGGGGAATCCTTTCACCAGCCGGGCGACGATCCCATGCACAAGGATGGCAGCAACTACACCCCGGAAACGGAATGGCTTCGGCCTATTTATGATGCCTATGTATGCGCTTTCCCTTTACCCGAATACCAACAAAACCAGCCTGCATACTTTACGCACACTACACGCCCCGACCATTCCTGGGATCGCACCCTCGACTACCTTTTTACCAACCACCGCTGGAGAAAAGGCTCAGCCATTACCCACCAGGATTTTTTAACTGAATCGGACCATGCGCCGGTGAGCGCCGAGTTTGTTCTGGTTAAGGAGTAGATGGCGAGGGGCGAGGGGGCGAATGGCGAGGGGCGAGGGGCGAATGGGAGAAAGGGCGCACCAGAAACTTGAAACCTGAAACCTGAAACCAGAAACCACCTTTGAATTGAAATAGTATTTACACAACTGCCCTACTGATAAAAGTATAAACACCATGATCAGGAAATTAATCGTAAGTATTTCATTATTGTGTTTTGCAGGCATACTTCATGCCCAGGAAGAACCTTTGCTCAAAAAGTGGAGTTATAATACCGCCTACCTGAT
Organism: Bacteroidales bacterium UBA4417; assembly: GCA_002389705.1. Classification (GTDB taxonomy): domain Bacteria; phylum Bacteroidota; class Bacteroidia; order Bacteroidales; family UBA4417; genus UBA4417. The sequence goes on along the minus strand of DGQJ01000073.1, from coordinate 4,519 downwards.
GCCGGAAAGGAAATGGGAAAGCGGTATCCTGCAGCCTTTCCGATATGGAATTAACCGGAAGCTGGAAGTGTATACCCATGTTCCTATGCTTCCTTTTATTCCCGAAGCAGGGGTAAAAGTTGCATGGGGCAATAAAAACACTTTCGTGCTGGCAAGTGAGCATAGCCTGAGCGTACCAACACCATTCCTCAATATTGTAAGTCGCAAGGGCATTGGCGGGCTTATCTCGCCCGAATACGATTTTGCATTTATTCTTTCCGTTTATAATGGACTGTTAGTTACTAAGCCCATTGCTCCCAAAGTACTGTTTTCGGCCAAAGCCGGTCTTGCCTTTGCCATCAGGGCCGAAAAACCCGATCCGCAATCTACCATCGACCTGCCGGTTTTTTATCCGCGCATGGCGCATTATTACGAAGGCACATCTATCCGCTTCGGCACTGCGGTTAAAGGAAGCCTGGGCGAAAAATGGTTTTACGAAGAAGGCGTTCAGGCTTTTATAATCACCCGGCCCGAGAATAATTTCTTTTTCGAAAACACCGGAACCCTGATGTGGGCGGCCGGTAAGTCGTTCAGGATCAGGGGCGGATATATACTGGCCTACGGCAAATATCCATACGTAACGCCAAAGTGGCAGTTGTGGCCTACGCTGGATTTTGTGTTTGGGAGTAGGTAATTACCTGTCGGGAGAAAAGGAAATGAGTGTTTGCGGCGCCGATAAAAAGTATGCTGTATTGTTATGTGTAAAAAACATTGAGTTCTGATTAAACATGAAGTATGGATACAGGTAATTCGAAAAACTGAGGGTTGGAATTAATGTTTTATTTAATATATCTATTTGATATACAGTACATCCGGAGAGGCCATACAATTTACTGCCCAGAAGAAAGTAATTGGAAGTGCTTCCCAGGCCGTTTATTACTTCAACTGAAAAAACATTGGTACCCGGATTATACTTGTAATAGGAGTTATCACTTTCACTCCTGAAAAAATAATATTCGCCATTTATTTCAAACATCTTAGCCGGGTGTTTCATATCAGGAGTATTACAGGCTGTTTCTGTCCAGGTATTTAGCGCTGGATCATAACACCATCTTGTACCGGTTCCTTGTGTAAAAACATATATTTTGCCCTGCATGCAAACAGCTGTATAAGGAGTAAAATAAGCCGTAGAAGGGAAATTGGCACAAGGCGTCCACTTATTATTTTGAACACTGTATTTATAAAAATTGGTGGTCTGTTCCCCATTCCTTAAAAAGCCTGCATATATATCGCCGTTGCAAACAACCAGGCACTGATCAGTGTATGAAGGTGAGGGGTAACTCTGTAATGCAGTCCATTGATCTGTTTTTGGGTTATACTTATAAAATGGAGAATTTGCATAATAGAAAGCTATTTTTTCTAGTACATAAGCTTCTCCATTTACCGCTGCGCCAACCAGTTCATTAAAGATTGGGGCATCACCCAGTTTTGCCCAATTGCCTTTCCGTGTAATAGAATGTTTAGTATTTATAAGTACAGGTACTTCCTGTAACCCGGCACCAATAAATTTCAGATAAATGTCCATTTGCTGAAGACAGGCTGCGCTAGCAGGAATTTTTATAACTAGTTTGTCATCGGTATAACTGATTATATCAAATGTTCCTGATTCCCACGTCGAGGATTTGTAAGCAGGTAATATCCTACCGGCGTATTCTGATTTAAAACTCCCGGATAGTGTAATAAGATCTTCGTAAAGCGCCTGGTTTTTATCTACCGAAGTAATTATCGGAATCGCATTCTCAATCTTTACATAAGATATGGCTGTTTGTTGAGCAATCGACATGGAGATTTCAAAAGAGCCTCTGATATCAGAAAACGGCATAATTACAGATACTTTTTCTGGGCTTGCCGATACACACCGCGCTTCTATATTTCCAATTTTAACATTGATGTCGCTAAGCTCAATCTCTTGTGTCAGATTTTTCATCATCATGGTAATAGTATCGCCCCAAATAGCATATGACCGGTTAATTGATAGAATTTCCGGTTTTAACGCAACGCTGCCATAAAAATAAGTAGGTAGACTATAGAATTTTTTTGATTTCGTTTTAATCCAGGCTCTCACCATGTATTCAACGCCTTCGGATAGTTTAACCGGAACCTGGGCCGAAAAGGTATTTCCGGAAATTTTCCCCGCTAAAACTTTACTGTATGATGCATCTGATTTTTTACCCCATTCAAAACCATAAAACTCAGCATATGCCGGGTTCAAATTACCAAATGATGTTTTAAAGGAAACGGTGGTGAACGAAACAAAAGTTTCCGGAGTGCCTGAAAATTCAGGTATATATTCGATATCTAATTCTGCCGACTTTTTACAACCTGGCAAGATTATAACTGCTATTAGCCCGAGAATCAGAATTATTTCAACTTTCTTCATAAGCTATTTTTCTTTTTTAAAAAATGGATATACAATTCCTATCTTGAATGCGGCTTGTCTTTCTGTTCCCGATTTATCGGGAAGGACATCATAAACCCTGCTATAGCGGAATTCGGAAATTAAGGACAGACTTTTGTTGAGTTTGAAGGAACCCCCAAAACCTATGGTAACTCCAGTCTGTATAGTATTATAGTCATAATAATATGTTGTTGCCGGATTCGTAATATCTGTACCATTGCCAACTATCAGCATGCCAATATTGTTTTTGTTCAAAGCCACATCAAGCTGCAGCCCTGCATTCACATACAATGTAAGTTTGTTACAAGGTATTGTATAGCGCAACATTGCCGGTAAACTTATTACGGAAAAATTTTGTATTAATTGAAAATCAGGTGGTTCGCTTCCGTTTGTGTAATCGGTAACAAATTTATTGAAACATATTTCCTGGTGGAATGTAAGCGGCCAGTATTTTAATATTGGTAAATCAACTGCTAGGCTGTAAGTAGGGCTGGTAGCTTTTATCATGTCCCAATTTTCAGGTAGTTCGGCATGGAGATCAAGCGGAAGGCGTTGAGTGGTTACGCCAGATTGAAGTGATATACTTACTATTGGTTTTTTCTCTAGCATCCATCTTTTTTGTTTTATAGTAAGTACTTTGCTTTCTTTTTTTATGGTTTCGGAGGTGGGGACAACCTCAGTCAACGCAATGCCCTTGAGAATATTCGCAGACTTGAGTATCCCCCTCTTTGTATAAAAGCCATGTATATATTTAACGGCCTCATCCGGGGCCTCAAAATAGGCAGCAAGCTGGTGTTTATATTCTCCATCTTTACTGTTCAACCTTACCAGTTCATTTCGTGGGCTCGAAATGAAAAATATTTTTTCCTTCTTATCCCTTAAATAATAAACAGGATGATCACCTTTTACCAGAACCTGTAGAAACATTTTAACTGTATCGGGCTTAACCGGCATGGAGACAAAATCGGTATTTCCATATCCATAAGCACTGAGTTCAGCCGGTGTATATTCAACTACCTCTCCTTTTGAATACTTGCTAAATTTGCATACATGCGCTTTTTTAGATCCGCTGCCAGGATATACAAATCCTGAAATGTATTTGTCATTTGTCTGGATATATCCATACTTCTGGCCTTTAACATTGAAACATACGGAAACTGTTAATAGTAAAAACAGCCATTTCTTCATACATCAAAAATTGTTGTTTAATAATCTGATATTTTGGTTATCACGGTTAGAACGTTGTTCAAACTTGATAATTGAAATTTTAGGTAAATATATAGAATAAAATTGTTTCCGTTTCACGCCAAACAAAAAGATCAACAGGGTTGTTTGTTCCTCACTTACAAATGGCAGCAACACCTGTTGAGCCAATCACTGAACCTAATCTATGCTCCAGAACAGAGTTAATAAGGAAATACTTCGGCAACGGCTGATGCAGGAGCCATTTGCACGCAAAACACTTTCGTTTTACCGTTATATAAATATTGAAAATCCAAAGGAATTCAGAGATAGGCTTTACGCTGAATGGTCGGCGCTAGCCTGCTTTGGGCGTATTTACGTGGCCCGCGAAGGAATTAATGCCCAGATGAGTGTTCCTGAACAAAACCTGGAACGTTTCCTGCAACAACTGAATTCAATAACCGAACTAGCCGACATTCCTATAAAATATGCTATTGTTGACGATGGCAAGTCCTTTTATAAACTCACCATTAAAGTCAGGCCAAAAATTGTTGCCGATGGTTTAGATCACGGCACTTACGATCTTTCAAGAGTTGGCAATCATTTATCGGCGATCGAATTTCATGAGTTGGCCGGAAAACCCGAAACGCTGGTTATTGACATACGTAACCATTACGAAAGCGAAATCGGGCGGTTCGAAAATGCGGTTTGTCCCGATGCCGATACGTTTAAAGACGCTATCCAAATGGTAGTTCAAGATTTTAATAACCAGAAAGACAGAAAGATCCTGCTTTACTGCACGGGTGGCATACGTTGCGAAAAAGCCAGCGCATACCTTTTGCACCATGGGTTTAAGGATGTTTCGCAACTTTATGGCGGAATCATCGAATATGCGCAACA
>DGQJ01000254.1 GCA_002389705.1 Bacteroidales bacterium UBA4417 | reverse complement strand
GCGGGTGATATTCATAAAGTTTACTGAGAACTGCGATCCCGTGAAGAAAGTAGCAACGGCGGTTCCAATCAGCAATGGAGCTAAAATCCCATTCAGGAGGAGGAAAATTTCATAGGTGCCTTTTCCAAGGAAATTACCAGCTTTGTTCCGGTATTCGTACGATACAGCCTGAACAATAAAGGCAAACAGGATCACAATCCACACCCAGTAAGCTCCACCAAAACTGGTGGAATAGAACAAAGGGAAGGAAGCGAAAAACGCTCCGCCAAAAGTTACCAGTGTGGTAAATGTGAATTCCCATTTGCGACCCAGCAGGTTAATGAGGATGGTTCGCTCGTCATTGGTTTTGCCAATGGTATAAATAAGTGTTTGCCCGCCCTGTACGAACATCAGGAAAACGAGTATGGCTCCCAGCAGAGAAACGATGATCCACCAATACTGCTGTAATGTGATATATGAAAATGCTTCGAACATGATGCTTGGTTTTAAAAGTTAGTTTTAGCTGTTTCCGGTTCAGTTGGGTTGCCTTCCGTTGTGGGGCCTTTTTTGATTTGCGAAGTCATAATTTTAATTTCTGCAATCAGCAGGGCTGTAAATATGACGAAGAACATCCAGAAAGTGACCTGTACCGAAGCCGGTTTAAGCTGCGAAACAGCAGCGATAGTAGGCAAAATATCCTGTATTACCCAGGGTTGCCGTCCCACTTCGGCTACTACCCAACCCAGCTCGGAAGCTATATAAGCCAGTGGTATCGACCAAAGTGCAGTATAAAGTATAAATCGTTTTTTCTCAATTTTATCCTTTAAGGTTAACATCAAAACAACCAGGAATAAAAGCCCGAAATGAAATCCTAACCCCACCATGATGCGGAAAGAATAAAAAGTGGTGGGAACGCTTGGAATCAGTTCGTGAACATCGCGTCCGGCATAATATCCATAGCCGAAATATTTATAGTTAGCCTCAAAATTTGCCAGGGCTACTTTTGCCAGGCTGTCGTTACCGGCCTTTTTAGCAGCTTTATATTCGGCAAGCGAAGTAATGGCAATCTTTCCCATCTCGCTCTTCTGGCTGAAAGACAATATATTCCGTTCCTGGTTTCCATGAACCATATCTTTAATGCCGGGCACATAAGCGTTGGGATCGAGAAAGGCCATGTACGAAAGCATATTCGGGATTTCAATCTCGAAGCGGAAATCCTGTTTTTTATGGGAACTGTCTTTCACATCTTCCTTCAAAATGCCGATGGCTACCAGTGGGGCATTCTGCTCGCCTACATACAGGTTTTCCATAGAGGCAAATTTCACAGGCTGATATTTTGCCATATTGCGTGCCGATCCGTCGCCGGTTAAGATTACGAAAGCCGTGGTTACCAGGCCAAAAGTTGCAGCAACAATAATACTTCGTTTGGCAAACAAATGCTCGCGCCTTTTCAGCAAATACCAGGCGCTTACACCCATTACAAAAATTGAAGCCAGCACATAACCCGAGGAAATGGTATGTAAAAATTTATTGATTGCCACGGGGTTGAATAATACTTCCCAGAAATTAACCATCTCGTTGCGGGCGGTATCAGGATTAAATTTCATACCCGCTGGATTTTGCATCCATGCATTGGCAACCAGGATCCATAAAGCAGAGAGGTTTGATCCGAAAGCTACCAGCCAGGTGGAAAGCAGATGGAATTTTTTGCCCACCTTGTTCCATCCAAAAAACATGACCGCAATAAAAGTGCTTTCGAGGAAAAAGGCCATAATCCCTTCAATGGCCAGCGGGGCGCCAAAAATATCGCCTACAAACCAGGAGTAGTTCGACCAGTTGGTTCCGAATTCGAATTCGAGGATAATACCTGTAGCCACGCCAATAGCGAAGTTGACCCCGAAAATGGTCATCCAGAATTTTGTGATTCTTTTCCATTCGGGGTTCCCGGTACGCACATAGAGCGTTTCCATAAATGCGACTATAAATGAAAGCCCGAGCGTAAGTGGCACAAACAACCAGTGATACATGGCTGTAAGCGCGAACTGTGCCCGCGACCAGTCAACAAGAGAGAAGTCAATGTTTTCCATGAGGGGTTACTTAAGTTTAGATAATGATTAAAATGATTTAATGTATGTGGCGTTTATGCTTCGCGTTCAATGCCTGTGGCGTTCCAGGGTTTCAGTTGTTTCAGGCTTCGCGTTTCAGTGTTGTTTCAGGCCATTGGCAGGAGGAACGATGAAGCAACAAGGGTTCAATGCCTGCGGCGTTTGTGCTGCGCGTTCATTGCTTCGAGTTCAAGGCCTGCGGCGTTCAAAGGTTCATTTATTCGTTTATTCTGTTTTCAATTGTTCCTGGTTCAATGCCTGCGGTTTTTATGCTTCGCGTTCAAATGCTCAAATGGCCACATCAACACATTTTCAAATTTTTACATTAACACTCAGCACATTTTCGCATTAACAAATCAGCACGTTAACACATTACTTTTCATCATTTCGTAAGCTGTTCAATAACATGGTTACTGCGCTCTTCGTCGGTTTTAAAATTTGTTTTCAGAAAATCAGGAAAGAAAAAAAGCTTTAACACCAGGAAAAGAATAATCAGCTTAATGATAATAATGGCCCACAATCGTTTACCCACAGTCATGCTTTTAAAGCCCTGGTAGTAAAACTGGTATATGTTCCTGAGTAAATGCATATTGGTTTATGGCAGCGAAAGTGCAAATGTCAGTCACAAATATACCTGAAAATACTAAATATGCAACCAAACCCTTTAGCAATAATTTCTAGTGATTGCACTGATGTCCTTCACCCTGGTGCGCGGCATGTTGGTGGCAGCTTTCGCCGCTATCGGTAATGGCGCCGGAGATAAAATTTTTAACCACTTCCTGAGCATCGCCAGAGCAACCTCTGATTACTTCGATGCCCGAATTATACAACACATTTATGGCTCCGCCGCCAATTCCTCCTGCAAGCATTATGGTTACGCCGTCAGCTGCCAGCACACCGGCTATACTTGATTTGCATCCACATCCCTGAACAGATGGAATTGTTTCGATTTTGGTAATTTCATTTTTTTCGGAAACCGTGTAAATACTGTAAAATTCACAATGGCCGAAATGTTCGTCAACCTGGTTGGTACTTGTTACGGGAACTGCAATTTTCATTTTTAAAGCTTATTTATGATTTATATTTTTTTACGATTACAATGTCCTTGTTACTCTACAAAGCCAAGTAAAGGGGCATGGTTATGTTTTCGGTCCTTAACAACCAGGGTTGTGAAATCCATGGATAGGTTACGGTTTAACAGAATATCGTGCCCCACACAAATACCGATGATGAGTGTAAGATCAACATTTTCGGCATTCAACTGCTGTGCCTGCCCTAATGGATTGCACGAAACCTTAGGTATGCAACTGGTGGAATTTACTTCACTTTGTTTTAGTCCACCCACGCTGCACGAAACAGCAGATACGTCGAACCACTCTTCTGTAAGGAGAGTTTCAATTGCCCTGGCATATTTTTCCATACCAAAACAATAGGCGATCCCTATTTTCTGGTAATTCATCAATCTGGCAAATTCAACAACCTCCTGAACACGCGAGAGGGTTCCGGCCTTTCCGTTATCAACCAGCCTGGCGGCAGCTTTTACGATTGCCGATGAGTTTTGCTTTTGATAGCCATCCATTATTTCTGCTTTTTCAAAAATTTCGCGCTCACAGGACTCCTGGCTTTTGCGACATACTCTATCGCTACACGTCGTACAATTCATCTGCAATCATTTAAACTCACCAATTCTTTATTTCCATAAGAGTCACAACCCTTACACGGAATATGATTTTCGATTCCCTCAATTAATTTGAAACATTTTTTGCATTTATACCACTGTTTTTCAAATTCAACATTACCTCCTTCAATTTCAATAGCTTTACATTCAACAAATGCTTTCGCAATCTTTTTTAAAGCCCGGTTGTAAACCCGGGTAAAGGTGGGTCGCGAAACGCCCATCATTTCAGCTGCAGCTTCCTGCGGCAGATCCTGGTAGTTAACCAGATTTATACTTTCGTATTCGTCAAACTGAATTTTAACAACTTCAAGCTCACTCAATGGCATCCCAAAGGGTTTGAAACCTGCCATTTTAGGTGGGTTGAGTATTTTACGGTTTCTAACGGGCCTGGGCATGTGCTTTATGGGTTAGTATGTTTCTTAAGCCGGGTATCAAGAGGTAAATTAACAATATAGCCGATAAAATTAAAATTCCTATGCCAATTATGCAATACAGACCAAAGTAAAAACAGTCGCCAAGGCCCATAAGGCAGGATACATAACCCAACACTATCATCAATATATACTCGTCAAAAATGATGAAGGGCAGTATCAGAAAGTCTTTCAGAAAATTTCTAGTTTTCATATTCTGAAATTTTTTACAAAGATAATGAACGTACGTTCATATTTACAATAAATGATTACTTTTATCAAAAAATATTTTATGCGAACCGACGACAGGATAAAAAGCACCGAAACACATCAGTTCAGGATGGTGATGCCACTAGCTTTAAATGATAACGGAAATTTGTTCGGGGGCACCGCCATGCAGTGGATGGATGAGGTTGCATACATAACTGCCCTTAGGTTTACGCGGATGAAAGTGGTAACTGTAGCAGTTGAAAATCTAAGATTCAAAAAAGCTATCAAGCCCGGTTCCATGGCCGAAATTATTGGCAGGGTGATAAGTGCGCGCCGCATTAAAATTATAATCCAGGTGGAAATATTTATCGAAAATGCCGATTCCGATTACAGGGAAAAAGCAGTAGATGCGCTATTTACCTTTGCTGCCGTAAACCACGAAAACAAACCTGTTTGCATTGATTCAAACGTAAGATTTGAGCTGAAAAACCAACACGCATACCCCCTGGCTGAAAATCAGGCCGAAGAATTGCTAAAATCAACAGGGAATTAAAAAAAATATTCTGCTTTTAAAGCTACTGTTATTCAATATGTTATAAACAAATATCAGATAAATGCGTCTGTTGCCTACCATTACTGATATCCAGCCAGTAATATTCAGCCTGTTTACTCATAGAAAATCTATATATTTGTATTGATGACAAATACACAGTGAACCCAAAATTCAGGGCAGCAAAAGCATTATTCAAAAAGATACATGCTGCACGCTTCAGATAATAGACGCGCCTCTACCAGGAATTCTCCTTTTCAACAAGTTACGTTCTCGATTGTTAATTAGAAATTATTATCCTAATTCATTCATATTTAACTTAAAATTGTAATTATGAAAAAAAGAGGTCACTCTCTTACAGGAACTTTTCTTGTAAGTGCGTTGTTCGCAATGGCGTTTCTTTTTACAGCCAAAGGGAACGCACAACAGTACGCAAATCCTTTACCGCCTAAAGATTACAAAGGCGAGATTAAACTCGATGTCCGCGATTCAAAGGCGGATTGGGCACCTTACATCCGCAAAAAGGCGCCTGAAGGATCGCCCAATATCCTGTTTATCCTGTATGATGACACTGGCATGGGAGCATGGTCGCCTTACGGGGGAAGAATTAATATGCCTACACTGGATAAACTGGCTGCCGACGGGTTAATCTATACCCAGTGGCATACTGTTGCCCTTTGTTCGCCTACCCGTTCGTGTATCAATACCGGCCGTAACCATAATCTGAATGGAATGGGCGCGATAACCGAAGGTGCAAATGGATTTCCGGGATACATATGCCAGTTGCCACCGCAGGCGGCTACCATGGCACAGATTCTGAATGACAACGGATGGAGCACATTCTGGTTAGGGAAGGATCATAATGTACCTGAAACTGACCTTTCAGCTGGTGCAAACAAAAGTCAATGGCCACTTCAGCAGGGCTACGACCGTTTTTATGGTTTTATCGGAGGCGAAACCAATCAATGGTATCCAGATCTTACTGAAGACAACCATGCTATTGAGCAGCCTTACGGTCCTGAACAAGGATATCATCTGTCGAAGGACCTAGCCGATCAGGCTATCAGGATGATAGCCGATCAGAAATCAGCAAATCCTTCCAAACCCTGGTTTATGTGGTATTGCCCTGGGGCCAACCATGCGCCTCACCAGGCACCGGCTGATTATATTGCCAAATACAAAGGAAAATTCGACGATGGCTATGACGCATATCGCAAATGGTTACTTCCCCGAATGATCGAAAAGGGTATATTGCCGGCAGGTACCAAACTCACTGAGTTTAACCCTATGCCGGGCGACCAGGCCAATCCTGCCGATTATGTACGTCCATGGAATACACTCAAAGCCGACGAAAAGAAATTATTCTCCCGTTTATGCGAGGTATATGCTGCATTCTCCGAATACACGGATGTGCAGATCGGACGCATAATCGATTACCTGAAAGCCAGCGGGCAATACGATAACACAATCATTTTTTACGCAGCCGATAACGGGGCTTCCGGCGAAGGCACACCCAACGGTTCGGTAAATGAAAATAAATTCTTTAATGGATACCCTGATGACCTGGCCGAGAATATGAAACTGATTGATAAACTGGGTGGACCCGATACGTACGAACACTTCCCTACAGGATGGGCTGCTGCTACATCAACCCCGTTTAAAATGTTCAAGAGATACGCCAATTATTCAGGCGGTACAGACGCTCCATTGGTAATCTCCTGGCCAAAAGGCATTAAGGCAAAAGGCGAAATTCGTAATCAATACCATCATGCGGTTGATATCGTTCCAACCATTCTCGAAATCTGCGGCCTGGAAATGCCTGCGGTTTACAAAGGTGTGGAACAATACCCGCTATCAGGCGTTTCGATGAAATATACTTTTGATGCTAGACCAGATGCGCCTACCGAGAAGCATATTCAGTATTATGCTATGCTTGGCACCCGGGCTCTGTGGAAAGATGGCTGGAAAGCGGTGGCTGTTCACGCCCCGTTAACCGGAAAAGGTCATTTCGATGAGGATAAATGGGAATTGTACCATGTAGATGTGGATCGTTCGGAGTCAACAGATCTGGCTGCTCAATACCCTGAAAAACTGGAAGAATTAAAACTCGATTGGTTCCATGAAGCCAGTAAAAACATGGCTTTGCCATTGGATGATCGCTCAGCAACCGACATATTAACAATTGAACGTCCCACAGAAGAAGCAGCAAGGGATACATATACCTATTACCCGCATACCAGCGCCGTTCCTGAAGCAGTGGCAGTAAATATCAGGGGTAAATCGTATAAGATTATTGCCAATGTCGAATTAACCGCTAATGCAACCGGGGTTATTTTTGCACATGGTTCACGTTTCGGAGGGCACAGCTTGTTTATAAAAGACCATAAGCTGTACTATGTGTATAACTTCCTTGGTATTACTGAGCAGAAACTGGTATCAGCCGTGTTGAAACCCGGCAAATATACAGTGGGTATGGAATTTACCAAAGAAAAGGCAGGTGAGCACAACGAATCGATTGGCACTATGCAGTTGTTTATTAACGATAAGGCTGTTGCCAAAGGCCCAATGAAAGCGCAGGTTGGTAAATTTACGCTTGTCGGCGATGGACTTTGTATTGGCTGGGATAGCGGGGACCCTGTGAGTAAACTCTACAAATCACCCGGCCAATTTAAAGGAGGAACCATCTCATTTGTGAAAGTAAGTACCGGGAAAGAGAAATACAGCGACCTGGAAACCGAAGCCGCAAGAGCCTGGGCAAAAGAATAGAAGTATTTGCATACGGATTATCTCCTGAATGAAACAGGAATATTGAATATGAAAAACGACGGTCATTTATTAAGTGGCCGTCGTTTTCTGTGTTGGGATTTAAACCCGGCTCATAATATAAATCATAAGGAAATATACTACCAAAAGGCTCTTTTTAAGCCAAGAAGATTATGTTCAGATTTTTAAAGTAGCGATAAAGTTTGAAATCCCGGTAAAAACCATCTGTACCCCGATTGTTGCAACAATAAGCCCGGTAATTCTGATCAAAGCGTTCATAAAGTTATATTTCGTGAGCAGATTTCCGATAGGTCGGGAATACAACATCAGCAAGAGGTTAACTGCCAAAGCACCGAAAATCCCAACTATCGTAACAACATAACCATAATGTGAAGGAAAAGTAACTACAGCTGTAATTGTGGCAGGACCTGCAATCATTGGCATTGCAATTGGCACGGCTGATAAGTCAGCCAGCTTCACATTAGGATCCACCTGAAAAAACACACCTTTCTGTAAACCCGAAATCCCGTTATAAAATAAAACCACACCACAGGTAACCTGGAAAGCATAGAGCTGAATATGAAATACATAATTGAAAATTATCTGTCCAAGGAACAAGAAAAGCACCAGGATAACAAAAGCTGTAATTGAAGCTTTCAGCGATAAATACTTTAATTCCTTATCGGCAAACTGCTTTTGGAGCGAGGTGATGACAAATATTTTCTGCACCGGGTTTACCAATGCCAATAATGCAACAAAAGCGCTAAGTATCAATTTTATTTCCATTTCGTTCGCTTATATGTTAGGTTCAAAATTAACAGGTATCCCTGAAAATTTCAATATCTTACTTAAAACATCTATCACCACTGCACCCTCCGCTTCAATCACCAAAGGATTCTGTAGCATCCAGTTTTCAATTACCATATCCAGGAAACTCTTCCGCACAGTTATGATTAAAGGGATATCACAATTGATAATCAATTCGTTAAGGCTTGTTGCCCAACCCTGCCCCTGGAGTTCCCAGGCCCCGATTTCGTCGATCAGTACAATCTGCGAATTACGGTTTCTTTCGACTGAAAGTGCATCACGGCCAAAATCAATGGCTTCGGGGAAAAAGAAATACCGGCCTACACGCGCCATTCCGCCCGTGTCGCGGATATGCGAAAGATGCATCGTTTTGCCATTTGCAATATTGGTAATAGTATAGCCCGTTTTAGTATCCTGTTCATAAACTGCAGTAGCAATTATTCCACCAGTTTGAATTCCCGCTCCTGCCAATCCTGACCAAATTGCAGAAAGTAAAGTTGTTTTTCCGCTGCCAATTTCGCCTGTAATTATAATTACATTTCTTTTCTTTTTCATGGTAAGCGCCACCCTTTCGAGCCAGTACTCCGATTGCGAAACAATCTGCTTGATTGCTCCGACCGGTTTGCTGAATACATCTTTCAACGGTGGCAAATTGGCGATTACAAACGGAAGGGTTTCGAATGCGATTTCCAACGCCAGCGGCACCTGCCGGAAAGAAGTGCGGATAAAGAAATTCCGGATAATCGGATTGCTGAGTTCTTTGCCAACCACTGAAAAGCCAACAATCATAACCGCGGCGCGAAAATTCATTTGAATACCAATCAGCAATCCATCAGCTAAAGTTAACCCATCCGATTGAAATTTAGCAAATAAATAACTGGATAGCATGGTGATCACAACAAAGAATATCCAGAATTTTGGTTTCAATAATGGTTTTAAGGCCGTTTTATACCGGAATGCCCATATAACGATGATAACAAGTCCGGCTGAAAACCACCAGGCAATACCGGTAAAATTCATCAGCAGAAGCACCGATATCATTCCCAGGAAATTAAATGCAAGCCACCAGAGCGAGTGATACACTTCAGGAGTTTTACGCTTCTGTTTAAGCTCATCCATACGCTTTTTGTCTGCACTTATCATTGGAACACTTTGCGCCATGGCTGTTTTACCGATATAAATTCCTACAACAGCTGACAAAACTCCAAAAATCAGATAGAAAACCCATAAAATTAAAACTGGCATCCATACCGTGCTGAAATTTGTGTGCAGTTGTTTTTCGGCAAATTTTACCAGCGAAGCATATAGATCAACAATGTTAAACCCATAAAATATCAGGTAGTTGGCTATTTTCTGGAAAAAATTCCACGACATGGCAAGCAAACTGCCTAACATAAAACCTACCACATTTTTACCTGCAATTCGTACTGAAAACTCCAGCAACAGCGCCTCCGACAGGATGGCTATCATGGGCCCGAAAATAACAGCACTTGGTGAAACCGATTTCATCAGTGCACAAATCAAGCCCGAACGCCATATCAGCCCCTTATCCTTCCATTGAAAACTTACTGAAATCAAAAGAATAATACCGATTGATGTCAGGAATATACTGCTGAAGGGTACGCGAAGATTATGCAGAAAACTGCCAAGCACAATTTCGGACGAGGCCCACAGGCAACCCAGGACAGCAGCTTTAAGCCAGGTTACACTCAGTTTACGCTCAGGATTCATTTAAAATGCAGATTTTAACAGCACAAGATTGGAACAGGTGAAACCCGGCTGCGCCTTCGGCAACGAGTTCCAGCATTTTATCGGCATCCGTTATCCGGGTAGCGCCTATGATATCGACCCCATGACTGAAAAGCACATCGGGCACCAGGCTACTTGTCGGGCCAACCACAATAACCTGGGTTTTTCCAGAAATCACTCTGAGTATATTATCCAGTGTGTTGTTGGCCAGCGCTGCGCCGGTAATGATAACACAATCCGAATGTGCCAGTGCTTGTTCCGAGTGCTCAGCAGGCACGTAATAATGGCGATATTCTTCAGGAACCGCGTTTTCATTCAGCTCAATAATTTTTAATGCCGATTTACTCGCAGCAACTTTTTTGATGTACGACAAAAATGCACCAACTATACATACCTGTTTCTTCGCTGATAATTCAATCAAATCTACCGGATCAAGATTTTCGATCATACGAAACTTTGATTGGGTCAGCAATTCAGCCGAAAGCGCATTCATTACAGCAAGCTGCAGCGTTCTGATAAAACAGCCTGGTTCGGGGATAGCAAACAGGTCGGCTACTTTCTTTCCTTTGAAATGCCCGGGAGTAAAATCACCAAACCCCCTTTCGCGGTTTTGAACACAGGAATCTGACCTATTCAAATCATTATAAGCAAGACCGCTGAAACCTGAGGATAATTTTACTGCCGAAAGATATACACCGGCTACAAATCGTTCGATAGTAACGGTATTCAAACACGGTCCATACTTCGCCTTAATGACTTTAAAAGTTACGTCTACTATCATTTAGGTAATTATAATTTAATCCTTAACAAATCCACTTTTTAAGGGATGAAGTGCAGAAACAGAAACTGCCATCCCATCAATTCGGAAATCCTGTAAAATTAAGTAATTGAGCTTAAACCCGGCAAAGATATTAATTCGAATTTTGATTTGCCCCTGAATTACAAAACATGCTTCAGAGTAAAAAACAAGTTTAATACGCAACCCAATTCCCTGCTACCGCGCGAACTTTTCTCACCGAAGGTAATCCTTTCGCGTGGTGGTAGATATTTGTTACCATTGTCATATGAGCCACAATTATAAATTCCTTATTCCGGGAACCAACCTTGCCAGCAGCACCGATAAACTTACCTGCCGATCGAAATGCTTTTTATATGTTAACCGCGGCAGCTAAACAAGGAGTTGCTGCGGTTTTACATCAGAAAATTAAGTCAGAAAAAACTGTCTTTCATCAGGAAAAACACGACACATATCATAAAATTATAAATTTAAATACATACTTTTATCTCAAATTTTAAAAAACCTTTTATGCCTATTTCTGCACCGGGAAACTGTGTATCCTTTCTATATGAAGTATCATGCTTCGATTTGCTTACTCCCGATGAAAAAGCTCTGGTAGATTCACGATCAGTGTTGGTAAATTATAAGAAAGGGGAAATGGTATGCAAGCAGGGTTCATTTGCTTCGCACATCATGTACCTCGAAAAAGGGCTGGTAAAAATTTACCTTGAAGGCAACCCCAAAGACCTGATCCTCACCATTACACCCCAGAAAAACCTGATGGGCCTGCAGGCCCTGTTCGAAGGGAATAACACTTTCCTATACAGTATCAGCACCTATACCGATTCGGCGGTGCGGCTGATCGACATACAGATATTTAAACAACTGCTGAAGCAAAACCCACTTTTTGCTTACCGCATACTGAATATTGTAAACGAGAGCACATCGCAGTCGTATGGCCGGTTTTTCAGTCTTACCCAAAAACAGCTTCACGGGAGGCTGGCCGATATTTTATTATGCCTTTCGACTAAAATATTCAAATCCGAAGCATTTGACCTGCCGCTTACACGCAGCGACCTCAGCGATCTGACCAGCATGTCGACCGAAAGTGTGATCCGCATTATGAAGGATTTTAAGGACGATGGCATTATTGACATCAACAATAAATCCATTACCCTGCTGGATACAGCAAGGTTAGCCCGCATCAGCGAAAAAGGCTGAGAAATTTACGGAACAGTTAAAATTTGTTGAATAAATACTATTGGCTGAATACATGTCGGAAGACACCTGCCTGACTGCGTTATCAGGCAGGGAAGTATTCTGAATTGAAGTTCAGGTTTTGTTGATATTTTCGCAATCGCCCGTCGCATTTCTCTCCTTCGCCCCTCGCCCCATCGCCCCTCTGAAAGTCAAAACCACAATTTTAAACAGACGTTAACTACCGCAGGTTTTACTCCTTTGTACCGATACAACCTGATATATCACTTAATCCAATCTGGCTATCGTATAAATCGAGCACATCCGAAGGTTCAAGAATGATGACCCGGTCAATTTTATTGTCGGCCTGGCGATACCATATCTCGGCATAAAACCCCGAAATGGCATACAGGTGTACATTATAAAAAAGATAAATGCGACTGAGCATATGATGTCCTTTTTCAAACAACAACTCAACCTGCCGGAAAATGGTCAGCTTCCTGAATTCGTCACTTTTCACTGAACAAGGATATTATTACAATCGATATCAAAGTTATACATATTTTGAGGCGGAAGCAAGCCTTGCCTGCAAAAAGAAAAGGCCAGGTAACTAAATACGGCAGAATCGGCGCCCAACCAACCTGACCACAATTTTACTAATTTTACGGCCCCGGAAATTGTAAAAATAAAAACCTTGAAAAAACACATCCCCAACTTTATCACAACGCTGAATCTTTTCAGTGGATGTATCGGAATTATCATGGCATTGCAATATCGAATTGATTACGCAGCTTACTTTATAGCCATTGCGGCATTATTCGATTTTTTCGATGGATTGGCTGCGCGGCTGCTGCATGTGAAAAGTGAGATTGGCAAAGAACTGGATTCGCTGGCCGATGTTGTTTCGTTCGGAGCCTTGCCGGGAATTATTATGTACCAGCTTATGGCAGGAAGTACCAATGTACCACCTTCGCCTGCCAATATCAATATTTTTGCCTTAGTAGCGATGATTATACCCGTGCTTTCGGCGGTAAGACTTGCAAAATTTAACCTCGATACACGACAAACCACCTCATTTATTGGTTTACCGGTTCCTGCCAATGCACTTTTCCTTGGGTCGCTGCCGCTAATGAAAATACAGGCCGATTACGGCGATTCACTTTCATGGATACATGCCATTACCGGCAATTATTATGTACTGGCAATAATAGCGACAGGCATGAGCCTGCTGCTTGTATCAGAAATACCTTTGATTTCGCTGAAGCTGAAAAACCTCAGGTTTGCCGAAAACAAACCTCAGTTCATCCTGGTGGCTTTCGGAGTTATTTCATTTGCACTGCTTACATTTACGGCCATTCCACTTATAATATTGGCGTATATTTTGCTTTCGCTGATTTTCAAGCCTCAGTCGGAATTACAAAAATAAACCGGCCTGTATTGAGCCGGTACAAAATGACAGCAAGATTTCGG
This sequence comes from Bacteroidales bacterium UBA4417, assembly GCA_002389705.1. GTDB lineage: Bacteria > Bacteroidota > Bacteroidia > Bacteroidales > UBA4417 > UBA4417. Next base: position 1,897 of record DGQJ01000254.1, on the reverse strand, counting down.
TGGGATTGAAAAAGGCTGAATAATAGCTATTGAATGCTTTTACTTTCGCAATTCGAAATTACTCCCCAGGTAAACTTTTCGTACCTGTTCATCGGCAGCGAGATCTTCGGCTGAGCCTGATTTAAGAACCGATCCTTCGAAAAGCAGGTAAGCCCTGTCGGTAATATTTAATGTTTCGTGCACATTGTGGTCGGTAATCAGTATGCCGATATTTTTTGCTTTCAGCTTAACCACTATATTCTGAATATCTTCCACGGCAATAGGATCGACACCGGCAAACGGCTCGTCGAGGAGAATGAAATTGGGATCTGTAGCCAGGGCCCTGGCAATTTCGGTACGCCTGCGTTCGCCACCCGACAGTTGAATACCCATGCTCTTACGCACATGGTTTAAACCAAACTCGTCGAGCAGTGATTCCAATTTTTCCGATTGCTGCTTTTTATTCAGTTTTGTGAATTCCAGAACGGCCTTAATGTTATCCTCAACCGATAATTTGCGGAACACGGATGCTTCCTGGGCCAGGTACCCGATACCAATCTGGGCACGGCGAAAAACCGGCTCATGGGTTATTTCGCGATCATCGAGATATACTTTGCCCTGTAGCGGCTTTATCAGGCCTACAATAATATAGAACGAAGTGGTTTTACCGGCACCATTGGGACCCAGCAGTCCAACAATTTCGCCTTGCTCAACCTTTATTGAAACATGGTTTACTACGGTTCTCTGCCGGTATTTCTTAACTAAATCTTCGGTACGTAATATCATAATGATGAATTCACCCGGCAAAGGTAGTAAAATTTTTACTTGTCAATTTTGTCGCTTTTTTTGCATACTACTCCGCATTACAACATCAACTGCAATGCTTATAAATCCTGCTGAAAGTGATTTTCGTTTATTAATTTTAACGTACATAAGTATGATGGGGAGATGGGGCGAAGGGCGAGGGGCGATGGTGATGGAGAGATGTGCTTGTTCCTGTATTCAGTATTCTGTTTTCTGTCTTCCAGTTTCAATCTTCGGTCTCCGGTCTTCGGTCTTCACACTTTCGCTCAACTTATTATATTTATTGAACCAGCTAAAACCGTCTCTGAAATTTACACATTAAAAGTCAAAATTCATCGAAAACATAATCCCGAAAGGCTTGATGTTCGGATGGTCGTTATAACTGAGCCGCCATACTGCATCAATCCGGAATACCCTGAATATATTTTCGATGCCGGCACCCGCTTCCAGGTAGGGTTTGGAGAAAAAGTAAGCGCCTTCAGGCAGTTGGTTATACTGCTTGTTTTCCTCGGTAGTATGCCCTGCAACGCCTTTGAACTGCAACACTTCGCGCCATTTCAGCTTTCGGATGGCAGGTATACGGTTAAGGAACAGCCCTTCCATATGATAAATGAGATGGTACGCAATATACTCGTCGGCAATAAATTCGTAATAGTTCATCAGGTTGAAAGCATAGTCGTCGTGGTAAAAAGTTTCGTTACCAGGCATAATTTTCATTAAAGGAAAAGGCAATGTGCCCCATACTTTACCGGCTTCAACATTGTACTTCAGCCAACCTGCTGATAAAAAGCTAAACCATTGCGATACATTGGCGGTAAGGCTGTGGTATTTATACTCGCCGCCAAAAAGATCCTTAACGCCGAGCGCATATTTCAGGTTTAAAACCGGGTAAGGCGTGCTTACGATTACCCTTTCGAACTCACCTGCCAGTTGCTTTTCGCGGAATCCATAATGCAGCCCTAGCGACAATTCAGTAGTGGTAAGATGTTCAGTTAACTTGTAATCCTCGGTTACCGGATCGTACAGGTTTATACCGGCGCCCTCGAGGGTTGAAATGAGGCGGTTGGTAACCGTAAACGTATTCGAAAAACCTGTAAACCATTCATGTTTATAC
>DGQJ01000385.1:1887-12225 GCA_002389705.1 Bacteroidales bacterium UBA4417 | reverse complement strand
CATCGGCATGTCAGCAGTCAAAAACCAACGATCAAAGTGAAGCGCAGGGCCAGGAAAAGATGAGTGCTGAGCTGAAATACGGTGGCTACGTGAGTGCCGAAAAGTGGGGTGAACACCTGGTAACCATTTCGGGATGTAATGATTGTCATACCCCAAAACTAATGACCGCCCGGGGCCCTGTTCTGGATAGCTCGCTGCTGCTTTCGGGGCATCCGGCGCAAATGTCGCCTCCTGATGTTGACCGTAAAGAAATGGAACGCAAAGGGCTTTCGGTAACCAATACGCTTACTTCGTGGGTAGGGCCTTGGGGAATCTCATTTGCCGCCAACCTAACACCTGATGAAACGGGAATCGGCAACTGGACCGAAAGCAATTTTATCAGGGCCCTGCGTGAAGGCAAATTCAAGGGCCTCGAAAATGGCAGGCCCCTGTTGCCTCCCATGCCCTGGGCCATGTATCAGAAAATGTCGGATGATGAAATTAAGGCCGTTTTCGCTTACCTGAAATCAATAAAGCCGGTGAAAAATGCAGTGCCTCAATTTCAACCGCCGGTATTATCAGCAAAATAGGCTTTGATGGTTTTGCATGTTACGGTTGATCAGCACTTTACCGGGAAATAGCCAGGAGGTGGCAGCGTTTTGAATTTTCGGAAAAGAAATTGCCGGTGTTCATTCTTAGCCTTATTACCCGGGAATTATAACCGAGCGCTGAAAATTTGCCGGATAAATATCTCCTGACGAAGGCTTTTTCATCCTTTTCAACTGATGGTTGAATTGTGATAATATGCCTTTGTAATCAATAAACTTAAATTTTCACGAAGTAAATTTTATCGCTATGAAAACACCATTCACATATGCATCACGACAGGAAATTGATGTTGAACTCCAGGTGCAGGAAGGAGCCATACCCGGCGACATGTATGGACATGTTTACCTGAATTCGCCCTGTGGCACTGTTAACCATACCTTACCCATGCCTGAATTTATGCCCGACGGCTCCAAAAACAGTGAGTATGGCGAAATGATGTTTAACGGTGATGCCATGCTGTTCCGCTTCGATCTCAACCAGCCCGGCCGCGTAACCGTTAAATCGTCGATGTTAAAAGCGCCCTGTTTTTATGCCGATTATGCCACCCGGTACGGCACGGATTACTATAAACAGGGCATCTATTTCAAAGGCATGGGATTAGGGCGGACTTCGATGCATATGGGTGCCCGTAATCAATTAAACACATCTATAAACCTTTTCAAGTTCAAGGGAGATAAAAATACAAGGGTATCGATAAATTTTGATGCAGGCAGGTTTTATGAACTCGATGCCGAATCAATGATTCTGAAAACTCCCATAGGATCAAATAAAGAGTGGGTGGGTGATTTCCCGAATAAACTTGAATACACTTTTCCACTAGTACTCAGTACAGCCCATCCTTCGTACGACCCGATAACCCAGGAACTTTTTACGGTCAATTACCTGAAAAGTGCATCTGACCTCGCTTTTGGCGGACGCCGCTTATTCGGCGATTTGCCGCACGAAAATGACCTGGTAGCTGAGCATGTACAAAAATTGTATGCCGATCTTCAAAACCGAAGGGTTAAAGGGCATTTACTGGCTGGCCTCCTTATCAAATTCCTCGAATTCCTGCGTAGTATCCTTGGTAAAAGTAAAGCAGGTGATCATTTTGATCCGTTTGATGTGGAGGCAGCATTAAAGTCGGCCGACGGAGTTTATAAGGATATTTTCGGGATGGAAAATGCCGTGTACCTGATGCGCTGGACAGGTTCGGGCCTGCTCGATAAATGGCGCGTGCTCGATGAAAAAGGGGAGGACCTTTATATTGCCCAATGTATGCACCAAACCAATGTTTCCAGGGATTATATAGTGCTGGTTGATTCATCGGTGAAATTTACGCTTGATATTATGTTCAGTGATCCGTTCCCGAAAGCACCCTGGCTCGACGAGCTGTTGCGGTGGATTACCTCAAAAGCAATGCTGCCCGAAACCCCGCTTTATATCATCCGCCGTAGCGATCTTAAACCCGGGGCAAAAACTGTTGCTGCCAAAACATTCGTAATTCCGCTTGAAACAGTGCATTACTCCATGGATTATGATAATCCAAACAACCTGGTAACCCTTCATACCGCCCACAATACGGCAAGCTGCGCCGCTGAATGGGTGCGACCCTACGATACCCTTGCTGTTGAACCACATACGCCCGTTTTTAAAAATACCATCGGTCTTATGACCTGTGGCGAAATGGATATCGGTCGTATAGGGAAATTTATAGTAAATGGTGAAACGGGTGAAATTATTGAACAACACGTAGTTCATGAAAAAGGCTTCCAGGGTGATGATGTAAATAATATTAGGGCACATACCTGGGGCATAGCGCTTAATACTTACCGCGATATGATTTCTGCTGAGAAACCGGTAAGCAAAATCAGGAAAAACTATTGGCAGTCGTACGGACTTGATAAGCGAATGCTTACTCATTTTATATGGAGGCTGTATTATCAATACAAAAATCGTGTTATTCCTGCTGATCAGTTACTCGAATACACCAGGCATGGGGTACCCTTTTGTTTGTTCAGGCAGGATACTGAAACCATGAGCATCGACAATGACTTCTGGGTGTTCCGGATGAACGAAAACNNGGTGTTGATCCGGATATGGATGGGTATATTCTTTGCTCCATGGTGAATGGTTCGCCCGATATTGATCATGATAACGACCAGTACAGCCGCGAAATATGGTTTTTTGATGCTGCTGAACTCAGCAAAGGTCCGGTTTGTAAATTGCAACATCCTGAACTTCAGTTTGCTTTTACCATTCACAGCGTATGGTCGCCCGACTGCGTGAGCAGCAACACCAGCTACAATATCCCGGTGCGCGAAGATTACGATTGGGTGATAAGCAATTTCCCAAACCAGGAGCGCCAGAAGAATATGCGCGAATTTATGGAAAAGAATGTGTACCCATTTTTTGAAAATACAGCTAGCCCCGGTTCAGTAAAATAGTATGTTCAAATTCCAGCTATCGCATGCCACAAACTAATCACACAGAAAAGCTATACGGGAAACTACCTATGGATAAAGCATGGGTAGTTAGTACGCAATTGCTCGACTGGCTTGATGAACAGCACAACAAAGGCATATGTTCGCTGGTGTTTTATCCTGCTATGCTCCAATGGGATGATTTAAATGGCTGTATTACAGTAGCTGAAATTAAAACCTTAGATCATGAAACCGACTTACCTTCACCGTACATAGCACCAGAAGAAACCGGACGGATTGCAGCGCTGCCCGATTACCGGAGCGATTATTACAAGCTAGGAATTATCTGGTACGAATTATTTACCGGGCAGCCTCCTTTTACCGGCAATGATCCGGTGCACATCGTATGGCAGCACCTGGCTGAAAATCCGGTAGATCCGGTTATTGTTAATCCGCAAATTGGAAGGGCCGTTTCAGCCATCATCATGAAGTTGCTGGCAAAAAACCAGGCTGAAAGGTACCAGTCAGCAGAAAGTATCAGGCACGACTGCCAGAAAGCTTTTGAGCTGAGCAACGGGGGAAACACTGCTGAAATTTTCGAACTAGGGACCACTGACTTTCCAAAATATTTTTCGTTTCCGGAAGAACTTATTGGCAGGGATGAAGAAATGGGTGAGGCCCTGGACTGCGTGAAAACGCTCTCGCAGCAACCCAGGCGAGGCTTATTATGGATAGAAGGCGAGGAGGGCAGCGGCAAATCTTTCTTTATCCGACAGCTTGAAAATAAAATAAAGCAGGATAACCCGATTGTATTGAGCAGTAATTTTCGCGATGATGGCACGTTGCCCTACAATAGCATTAAGCTAGTATTCGAACAGTTATGCGTGATGATTTTAAACGGTCCGGAGGCAACCAGGGAAAGATTAAAATTGCAGCTGGAGGAAGTACTGGGCACCAATGTAAATGTATTAACCGATTTTGTGCCGCAATGGGGCGAGTTACTCAGTAAAAGCCAGTCGGCGCCATCACTCGGGGCACAGGAAACCCAAAACCGGCTGGCCTATGTACTTGTTAGTGTACTGGCGGCCTTTGCAAAACCCGGACAATCCATAAACCTTGTAATTGAAGACATCCATCTTGCTCCCCCACAAACTTTAAGGCTGCTTACTATTCTGCTGGATGAACCACAACTAAGGTACTGTTTACTCATTCTCACCGCCCGCAACAACACAACAGCTTTGGCTGAACTGGATACATGGCTTGATAATATTATTTCGAATAAGGGCTTAGAAATGAGGCGCATCAGGTTAGATGCCTTGCAAGCTGATGCTATTGCCCGTTTTTTTGCGCGTGCCAGTTTCGATAACGAAATTATAGGTGAACTTGCCGGAATTGTGGTAAGGAAAACCGGTGGTGTTCCTTTTTTTATCAGGCAACTGATGGAAACTGCGTCCTCGTCAGGCTGCCTGTTGCCCGACCCTGCAAAAAAAATATGGCTTGTAAACCAGCAAAGTTTTGCGGCACTCGACATTACTGAGAATATGGTTGCCTATCTGCACCGTAAAATTTTGCTTTTACCTGCTGATGCCAAACGCTTTTTACTTGCAGCTTCAACCATTGGCTTAAGTTTTAGCTTGGATGTGCTTTCAGCGGCACTCCCATCATTTTCTGCCGGCAATATAACACAAACAGCCCGGTTATTGCACCGGCTCGAAATTATTGTACCTGAAACTGAAGCCGGCGCATACAGGTTTTCGAATCAACAGCTGCTGCAACTGATACAAAATACTTCTGAAGCGAAGGATAAACAGTTATACTGTTCACTCATTACCGAATATCTTTATAAACAAGGACTTTATCAGCAATCGGATGCTGCTTTGTACAGGCTGCTCGGATATATGCAGTATGTTGCGCAGCCGTTGCCTGCCATTTATTTGCCTTTACTCGAAACAGGTGCCGCGAAAGCAGAGGCTGCCGGTGCTTTCGATGCGGCACTTCGTTACTTTGATTTGCTCCTGGGTGCGAGTGAAAATAACCACTTACCTCCCGAATTATTCCATTGGCAAAGCAAAAGGCTTTCCATGCTGGTGTATTCCATGCGCTTCGAGGAATATGCGGCCCAACGCCTGAAAATTCTTGAAACCACAAAAGATATGCTGCAGGTTGCCGAACTCGACCTGATAGAATGCAAAGCGCTGATGTTGCAACAGGATTTCCCGGCTGCTGTATGGTATGCTATAAAAAGCCTCAGGCAGCTCGGTGTTTTCTTTACCGAAAAACCAGGTGTTTTAAGGATCGTCTTCTATCTGGTAAGGTTAAAAATGATGATGCGGAACAAGTCGGTTGCTTTCATCGAAAATCTGCCTGTAGCTGATGACAAGCGAACACAGTACATCGTCGACATCCTGCAGAGTACCAGCTCGGCTTTTTTCTTTACTGCTCCCAAATCGCTTACCGAAGTAAATGCCTGGCAAATCCGTTCCACGTTTCAGATGGGGCTTTCGAGTACAATGGGACAGGTTTTTGCCTCTTATGGGTTCATTCTTTCGTCTATCAGCCACGAATTTAAAAAAGCTGAAGAAATGATGATCCTGGCCCGAAACCTCGACACACGGTTTGGGAATGTAAGTGGTGCTGTGGCTACCCGGTTTATTCATTGTGCACTCACCCGACATTGGCACAACCCTTTGGCCCAAAATGCAGCGCTCCTTGAAGAAAATTACACACTGAGCCGCGATGTAGGTGCAATACAGATTGCGTTTTATTCGCTGGCAACAGCCGATATTTTTAAAGTTTTCAGTGGTATTCCTCTCACGCAAATCAGGCAGAATGCGTATGAACACCTGGCTGCCTGCGCCGACAAGCATCAGTTAATGATGGTTACATACCTGCGTATGGTACTTCAATTTTGCGATGATATCTGCGGGGAATTACCTCCCGAAAGTATGCTTGAGGGTGCAATGTTTTCAGCAAACAGGGAGCTGCCCGATTTTGTGCGAAACAATTATCATACTAACCTTGCGATATTAAGCAGTTTGGAGGGATTACAAGGTATTATTTTCCACCGTTACCAACATGCCGAAAAACAACTCCAGGGTCTGCTCTCGCAAATATCCCCGGTTGGTTATAGTTCGGTAAGTTTGTTGCAGGCAATAATTTTTCAGGCAATAAGAGCCTATAAATCAGGCAAACAGCCGGACAGGTATATGCGTTCGGCACGTCGCTACATCAGGTCGTGGGCGCATGATGCCCCTTTTAACTTTGCAGTATGGCATCATTTACTCGAAGCTATCGTGAGCCGGGCCGAGGGTAAGTTCGAACCGGCATTGTTCCAGCTCGAACAGGCAGGTTTTTATGCCCGAAAGTATGATGTTTTATACGCCGAAGCAATTGCCTGCGAAGAGAAAGCGGAGCTGCTTGCCGGAATACAGCCCGATACGGATTTGATGCCACTGGTGCTGACCAGCTGGCAACTGTTTTATAAATGGGGTGCTTTTGCCCGTTGCGCTCAACTCGAAATTTTGTATCCCGGATTACAGCCATTAAAAAAGGGGGATAAGAGTTTAGGGTACGATGTGAACCTCCTCAGCCTTCTAAGAGCCACCAACAGTATAGCAGGTGAAATCCGGTGGGAGAGTCTGCTCGAAAAACTCACTACTATCCTGATTGAAAATGCGGGCGCCCAATCTGCACAAATCCTGCTGCCCGGTACTGCTGGCCTTCAATTGGTGGCGCGTAAGGAAGGCAAAGAAGCCGTAATGTTCATGCAGTCGGCGATTAACGAAACTACGCACCCTGTGTCGCTGCTTCGTGCTGTTTGGCGTAACCTGGCTCCCGAAGTATTGTCGGATGCTTGCCATGATACACACTGGGTAAACGAACAGTATTTTCAGCAACAAAAAACGCTATCGGTGCTGTGTATGCCAGTGGTGAAAAACCAGGGTCTTGCTGCAATTTTGTACCTCGAGAACAACCTTACCTCCGGCGCATTTAATCTCGAGCGGTTAGAGTTGGTGCAATTACTCTCAGGCCAGATAGCTGTTTCGCTCGAAAATGCCCGCCTGTATGATGAGCTCGAAAGCCGGGTGGAAGAGCGTACCCGACAACTGCAGGAAAAAAATATTGAGGTTGAAAACCAGAAGAAAAAAGTTGAAAATACACTTTCGGAATTACAGGAAGCGCAGGCCCAGCTCATCCAGTCCGAAAAAATGGCATCTCTGGGCGAACTCACCGCCGGCATTGCCCATGAAATACAAAATCCGCTCAACTTTGTTAATAATTTCTCGGAAGTAAGTAATGAGCTGATCGATGAAATGGAAGAAGAACTTGATAAAGGTAATTTCGGCGAAGCCAGGGCTATCGCTTCCGATATCAGGCAAAACCTTGAGAAAATCAACCATCATGGCAAACGTGCCGATGCCATCGTGAAAGGTATGCTGCTGCACAGCAGGGTCAGCAATGGAGCTAAGGAACCCACCAATATCAATGCATTGGCCGACGAATACCTTCGGCTGGCTTACCATGGGTTAAGAGCCAAAGATAAATCCTTTAATGCCTGGCTATTTACATACTTCGATCAGAACATCGAGGAAATTAATATTATCCCCCAGGATATCGGCAGGGTAATTTTAAACCTGATTACCAATGCATTTTATGCGGTTACCGAAAAAAAACAGCAGACCCAATCGGGCTTTGAGCCTACTGTTACGGTTAGTACCCACAGGTCAGCCGGGAAAGTCGAAATCAAAGTAGCAGATAATGGTAATGGCATTCCGCTGAAAGTACTCGACAAAATTTACCAGCCTTTCTTTACTACAAAACCCAGCGGGCAGGGAACCGGTTTGGGGCTTTCGTTGGCGTATGACATTGTGAAAGCACATGGAGGTGAGTTAAAAGTGGAGACTAAGGAAGGTGAAGGCTCGGAGTTTAAAATTATTATACCTATAAATCCAAAATAATGGAAAAAACTATAGCTCTTCTTGTAATATTATTTACAGTCTTTCAGGAAGCGACTGCGCAAAACAGCCTACCTCCTGTTTATGAAATAAAAACAGATACAGCATATCTGCAAATCGTGTCAAAGCAATTTTGGCAAATGCTTCCCGACAAAAGTGGTAAATTGAAAATTGATGACGTAAGCAAACTCCCGCATGCTGACCATTTTTACTATCGCGGTCAAACCACAAATGCTGATACTGTTCAAAATGTTTATTGGATAAGGTACCAGATAAAAAACACAACTGATCGCGAAGCAAAAGTATCACTTAACTCCATGTCAGGATATGATGATTTTTATTTGCGGAAACCTCTTGGTGGCTGGATGCATTTCAGTTCAGGTTCCAGCAGGGGATTGGATAAGAAAGACGGTTTAAAATATGTGAACATCGTACCAATTATCCTTAAACCCGGAGAAGGATATCTTGTTTACCAGAGAATCGAAAATAAGCGGAAGGGGTTTCCTGCCTCCTTTAATGTATATATTGCAGGAACAGAAGCAATCATTCAAGAAGATTATATTAATAAAGTTGATAACAGATTGAGTTTTGATCCTCTGCACATGCAGGAGGCATTTATTTTGGGATTGCTTTTTCTGACCATTTTTCTAAACCTTTTCTTTTACAGGATTGTTCATGAAAAAGTTTATCTGTATTTCGCTCTATTCTCATTATTTCTGGGTATCAACCGCTTATATAATATGAGTTTTATTTATCTTCAATATACACAACCAGATTTAGTAAGTCTAATACAATATTTGGGCTACGCATGGGCTTTTATTCCGTATTTCTTAATTCAATTTTTCAGGGAATTCTTACATGTCAGAAAAACATACCCACGCTGGGATAAATTACTGGCCGTATTGGGCATTTTGAACATTATTGCGATTTTTTTACCACTCATTTCTGAACTCTTTTCTTATACAAATACTAAATTGTTTATTGGTTCTTTTACCGCATTTTTCTTAGTTCCAATTTGTTTAATATTTACATTGTTACTTTTTATCCGTAACAAAGAAAAAACCATTCGCTTCGTAATAGCTGGAGCAATTCCACTTTTGCTGTTATATCTTTTGACAACCCATTATTATATTTTTAATATTAGTATAGCGCTAATTGACCGAACGCTGATAGCGAATTTCAGATTAATTGAAGTGGTTTGTATAAGCTGGTTTGTTGTCTCATTTTCAATAATATTACTGCTGAGGTTTAACTTGCTCTTAAAGCAAAATGCACAACAGGCTCTCGATAATGAAAGGCTTTACAGGGAAAAAGAAATGGAAAAGAATGAATTAATTGAAAAACAAAAAGTGCTTCTTGAAATACAGGTTAAAGAAAGAACCTCAGACCTGAACAGAACATTAGAAAATCTTAAATCGACTCAGGCCCAGCTCATCCAGTCCGAAAAAATGGCATCCCTCGGCGAACTCACCGCCGGCATTGCCCACGAAATACAAAATCCGCTCAACTTCGTTAATAATTTCTCGGAAGTAAGTAATGAGCTGATTGATGAAATGGAAAACGAACTGGTTAAAGGTAACTATACTGAAGCCAGGGCTATAGCTTCCGATATCAGGCAAAACCTCGGGAAAATCAACCATCACGGCAAACGTGCCGATGCCATCGTGAAAGGTATGCTGCAGCACAGCAGGGTCAGCAATGGAGCTAAGGAACCCACCAATATCAATGCATTGGCCGACGAATACCTTCGCCTGGCTTACCATGGGTTAAGGGCCAAGGACAAGTCGTTTAACGTATCTCTGAAAACTGATTTTGATGAGAATGTCGGTAAAATTGATATTGTTCCCCAGGATATAGGCCGGGTAATCCTCAACCTGATTACCAATGCTTTTTATGCCGTTGCCGAAAAAAAACAACAGGCCCAATCGGACTATGAGCCTACCGTTACGGTTAGTACCCAAAGGTCGGCAGGGAAAGTCGAAATCAAAGTATCGGATAATGGCAATGGAATTCCGCCGAAAGTGCTCGACAAAATTTACCAGCCTTTCTTTACCACAAAACCCAGCGGCCAGGGAACCGGTTTGGGATTAAGCATGAGCTACGAAATTGTTACCAAAACTCATGGCGGCGAGTTGAAAGTAGATACAAAAGAAGGTGAAGGTGCCATGTTTACAATTGTTCTGCCAGTATAAATATCTAAAATAATTTCAAATGAAGATTTTAGTTGTCGACGATGAAAGAGACATACAAGCCCTTTTTGAACAAAAGTTTCGTAAAGAAATTAAAGATAAATCCCTTGAATTTGTGTTTGCTTTTTCAGGCGAGGAAGCATTATCGTACCTGAATGTACCTGAGCATCAAACGGTTTTGATTTTATCGGATATAAATATGCC
>DGQJ01000385.1:0-1874 GCA_002389705.1 Bacteroidales bacterium UBA4417 | reverse complement strand
ATGATTTTTTGACCAAACCGGTTGATTTTAATTACCTTAAAGAGAAATTTAAAAACTAAAAATCTATGGCTAAAATTTTAGTAGCTGATGATGAGGTGGACCTGGAAGTACTCATCAAACAGAAATTCCGCCAGAAGATTCGCGAACAGGAATATGAATTTATTTTTGCAGTGAACGGGAATGATGCATTGGAAAAACTACAGCAGCATCCGGATGTTGATATTGTGCTGAGTGATATCAATATGCCCGGCATGGATGGTTTAACCTTGCTGAGCCGCCTGTCCGAATCCTGCCCTTTGGTTAAATCGGTTATCATTTCAGCATACGGCGATATGGAAAACATACGCACTGCGATGAACCGGGGCGCCTTCGACTTTATTACCAAGCCTATCAATTTCGAAGACCTGTCGGTTACCATGGAAAAAACAATCAGGCATTGCATCCAGCTTCGGGAAACACTTAAAGCCATTCGCGAAAACAGCATACTTAAAATGTATGTGGATGAAAATGTACTCAATTTCATGGGCAGCCGCGAATTTGAGTCTTCGCTCATGGCTAACGAAAGTATTGAAGCTACCATCGTTTTTATTGATATTTGCAGCTTTACCTCCATCAGCGAAAATGAATCTCCTGATGTTGTTGTAAAACTACTGAACAGCTATTTTGAAATAATGGTGAAGGAAATTATAGCCCAGGGGGGGGATATCGACAAATTTATCGGCGATGCTGTTATGGCTGTTTTTCGTGGTGATTTTCATCTCGACAGGGCCATTGACGCGAGTCTTTCGGTAAGAAATAAAATTGAAAATTCTGCATCGCTGCCCGAAAATGTTACTTTTATTCCCAGGGTATCCATAGGCATCAACAGCGGCGAAATGATATCGGGTAACATTGGTTCAGCCAGTTTACGCAGGCTCGATTATACAGTGATCGGCGATACCGTGAATACAGCCCAACGCCTTCAGTCGGCAGCGGCACCCGGACAAATACTCATCAATACCTCAGCTTACGAAAAAGTAAAGGAATCATTCAATTGCCGCAAAGTAGGGGAGGTTAGCCTTAAAAATAAAGCACAGCATATGATGGTTTATGAAGTGTTGGATTGATATCCGGTTTTAAAAATTTCTGTATCTTCATTTTGATAAATCTCAAGCTGAAGAAAAATTTGTTTGGGTACCGGGGCACAGTTTTACCTGATATATTGATGTTTTTTTTAGTTTTTTCAACTTTTACGTGTTCGCATCTATTCTTTGTATATTTGCACCATTCCAGTCACTGGGTATTTTTCCGGTTCTGCCCGAAGTATCAGCCGGAATTTACTTGTTGTTAGTATATCCATACTAATCAGTAGCGAGACATCTCGATATTCTTATCCAAAATTTTATTAAACATGAAAAGTGAAACAGTCAGGATGTATCCTGGTGAAGAATTCAGGGAAATTGAAGTGGATTACTCGTTAAAATTGCGNNTTTAAGATATACAGGGACAAGAAAATGCTTAATTCGCATTTTTTTATCTACAAACTTGTAGCACAGCATTTTGTGCCTAAAACCTCTGCCGACCAGGTGTATGTGATACATCTGGATCACCAGCGGAGTAATGATGATGCCAGGAACCTGAAATGGGTTAACGAAGAGGAAAGACTGGCTCATATGCAGAATAGTCCGCTGGTACTGAAGGCCAGGCAGGAAAGGCTTACGCCGGCGAAAGCCCGGAATGGGCATAAATTAACCGTAACACGGGTAATGCTTATCAAGAAGCTGTTAGCCAACCCCAATCAAACCACCCGCCTTAAAATGATTGCAAAGCAATTTGGTGTAAGCGAAATGCAGATCAGGCGAATAAAGAGCGGAGAGAACTGGGGATATATAAAA
>DGQJ01000126.1 GCA_002389705.1 Bacteroidales bacterium UBA4417 | reverse complement strand
ATTGAAACCGGAAAAGGACTTATAAAAGAAGTCCTGGTTCTCAACTAACCAAACCTCAACCAATCAATGTGAAAGGCCATTCTGAACAGGATGGCTTTTTTTTTGCAGGAGGCGGGATAAGTTATAAGGTATAAGTTGTAAGNNGATGCAGGCTGAAGCAGGATTTTTCAGGTAAAACGGATATCGTCAATGGCTTCCACACCGGCTGTTTTATTCAGACTTTTAACCAGTTTGCTGCGCTGGTAAGAAAGTTCTTCGCGCAAAGCGGCTGAATCAACTTTTATATAAAGTACCCTGTCCTTAATCTGCATTTGGTCGGTGTGCCTTGCAATAAGTTTCCCCACCACTTCTTCCCAGGAGTTGATTACCCTGGTTTCCTCCAGTTTGGCCTCCAGGTTATTGTCCTTCAGGAATGCCGATATGGCGTCTTTTAACAGGATTTCGTTCGATTTTTTCATAGCCTGGATATTTGCATTGAATTAGTATTTAAACTCCACCGCCCCACCGCTGATTTCGAACACACGGTGATTGATAGCAACATTTTCGAGTGTGCGCCTGATACGCTCCGGTTCGGTATCGGTTATAAATACCTGGCCAAAACTATCATTATCAACCAGCTGTATAATTTGCTGTACTCGCCCGGGATCCAGTTTATCAAAAATATCATCGAAAAGCAGAATCGGCTTAAATTTAATCAGGTCGCGGGTGAAGTCGAACTGCGCCAGTTTTAATGCAACGGCAAATGATTTCTGCTGACCTTGCGAACCAAATCGTTTCACGGGATAACCTTCGAGGTTAAAATTAAAATCATCCTTATGGATACCCGCTGTTGAATAGCGCATGGCCTGGTCTTTTTCAAAAGCACGCTCCACAACTTCGAGGTATGGGTCCGTTGTAAGCTGCGATTCGTATTCAATGCTCACCGATTCTTTTCCACCGCTTATAAATTCGAAATAATGCCTGAAAATAGGCGCAAAACCTTCGAGAAACTGGCTGCGCTTCAGGCAGATATTGGTGGCCGGAGCCATCATCTGCTCATCGAGCAGCAGCAGCAGCGCCCGGTCGGCTTTACGGCGCTCTGCAAATTGCTTCAGCAAACCGTTTCTTTGTTCCAGCAGCCGGTTATACCTGATCAGGTTATCCAGGTATGCTTTATCGAACTGCGATATCACGGCATCGATAAACTTGCGCCGTATATCGCTGCCTTCGTTAATCAGGTCGCGGTCGTATGGCGAAACCATCACACAGGGAAACTGGCCGATATGATCCGAAATCCGATCGTAATCCTTCTGGTTGATCCTGAACTGCTTTTTTGTTCCTGCTTTCTGTATACAGCTTACCTGGTCGGGTAAACCGCCATTGCGCCTGAAATTGCCATGAATGGCGAAAAAAGTCTCACCATGCCGTATGTTCTGCTGGTCGACCGAATTAAAGTAGCTTTTTGTGAACGAAAGGTAGTATATAGCATCGAGCAGGTTAGTTTTGCCGGCTCCATTATTGCCAACAAAACAATTAATCTTTTCCGAGAAAGCCATTTCCTGCTCCCCGTAATTTTTAAAATTAATGATTTTCAGAGTATTAAGATACACAGTTCGATAGCTGATGGCAATTTGCCGTTTGTACAAATTTAGTGATTTAAATGTTGTGAAAACCTGATAAGTTTACAGCATGGTAACAGGAGATCGCACTGAGTGGCTGCAAATGTCTTTGCTTAAGCAATCCTTTGAGGATAAAGCTGTTAATATTCCTTAATAGTCGAAGCTACTTGCTCAATGAGCCATCCCGGCGTTGAAGTGGCCCCGCTGATACCCACGGTACGCGCAGTGGCAAACCAGTTTTTATCAATGTCGGAAATATCCGAAACCATATAGCTTTGTTTATTAACCTGCTGGCAGATGCTGAACAAATATTTCCCGTTGGCGCTGTTTTTACCCGAAATAAACAATATCACATCGTGCTCTGCTGCAAAGGCCCTGAGCGCAGGAGCACGACCGGAAACCTGTTTGCAGACGCTTTTTTGAATTACGATGTTGGTATTCCCCTTGGCCAGCATCTGCTGTTTTATGGATTCAGCAAGCTTGATATAGCCTTCTCCATCCATGGTAGTCTGCGAGAACAGGCGTATGGGTTTCGAAAAATCAATCAGGTGAAAATCATCCTCGCCCGAAACAACTATAGCTTTATTGCCGGCATTTCCGCTTAACCCGGCTACCTCGGCATGGCCTGGTTTCCCATAAATAACTATCTGCACTTCAGCATCGTTTCCTGAACCAAAACTCTCGCTTATACGTTCCTGCAATTTACTAACAATGGGACAAGTAGCATCAATTAAAGTAATTCCCAGTTGCTTTGCCAGCCTGAATGTTTCGGGAGGTTCACCATGTGCCCGTATCATAACGGTTTCACCCTTTAAATTGTAAAGGTCAGCGTGCATAACGATCCGTAATCCTTTCGATTTCAATTGATCCATCTGAACCTGGTTATGCACCATTTCGCCCAGGCAATACACCGGTTTCCCGGCTTTCAATTCATTTTCAGCTGTTTGAATGGCGCGGTTTACCCCAAAACAAAAACCAGAATCCGGATCAATAACAACTTTCATTCAATAAAGATTAACAGGCTGCGAAAGTACTAAAAATCGCGGGAGTATTTACAGCCATCATTTCAGCAACAGTTAATCCATTTAACGTAAACCTGGGAATAAACAGACAAAACACTATTCACTGGGCATTATGTTCCAAGCACAAAGCACTTAGCACTTAGCACTAAGCACCCAGCACTCATCACTCAGCACCCATAACCCAGCACTCAGCACTAAGCACTAAGCACTATTTATTCACTAATAAAGTCTAAGGATTCAACGCTATTTCTTCCCCCAATCGCCCAGGTTGGTGCTTATGGAAAGATAATTGGGAGAGCCATTTAAATGATAAGCCGCTCTGGCAAAATTGAAATTGAACTTCGATACTTTTAAACCGAAACCCCACGAAAAGCCAACGGACCCGGGACGCGAAACCACTTTCATTTCCTGTCGGCGCAGGTAATTATACCCGATTCTGATGCTCAGGAACTTGGCAGGGATAAATTCGCCCCCGAATACAAGATGCCGCATAACATTACCGGCAAATTTTTCGAGGTCCGACGNNGGCAAGGGCTCAACCCCTTCGGCGGTATAGGCAGTAATCTGCCTGCCAATATTCCGGAAAAGCAGTGAAGCACAAAATGATTCATTCGGAACATAACTTCCTGTAACATCAACAGCCATTCCCCATGAATTATAGATTTCGAGGCTCGAATAAATCATTTTAACATTTGCACCTATCGAAAAAACCGAATCAAGCATCCGGCCCCAGCCCAGGTTAAAAGCATATTCGCCGGCACTGAATTGCCCGTTGGTTTCGCCGTACTCGTTGGTATTATCGGCTTTGCCATAGCTGTAATATTGCATGGTGCCGGCAAAACTTCCCAATTTTGCCAGGTTAAAACCATAGCTGGCAAACCCGTAATTGGTTCCGGCAAAAGAATTTGTAAAATTTAATGAAAGGCTGTTTCTCATTTGCGGGGTAATGAGCGACGGGTTGGCCAAAGCAAGGCTCAGATCGTTATCGTGAATAGCAAGAAAATTACTTCCCAACGCTGCAACCCGGGCCGACTGTGTGAGGTTCAGGAATTTGTAGGTGGTTCGGCCACCAGTTTGCGCCAACAACTGAATACTGAAAATCAAACCAATAGCAACAATGTATACAGCCCTGAGTAAATTATGCTTCACGAAAATTATTTTTGTGGTGAATATTGGTTTCCTGGTATTGTAAGTGTAACGTTAATACCCAGAATTTATTTTTGCAGTGTAAATAATTTGGCATTCACAAACGAAAACAGGCCTGCATGATTCAGGCCTGTTTTACTCGTTATTTCTGTTTGCTAATTTACTTTCTGGATACTACCTGAGCCTTTTATGTCCGATGAAATATCGGGCGACCCGGCATAATAAACACTGCCGCTACCCCTTATTTTAATAGCCAGTGCCGTGGTTGCCAGCACCTTGCAATCGCCCGAACCATTCACAAGTATGGCGACATTACCGGTCGGAAAATCAGCAGCTTCAAGATTCCCCGATCCGTTTACATCAACTTTATGACGCTGTGCCGAGCCTTTCAGCACAATGTTTCCCGAACCGTTGATCTTGCTTTTTACATTGGTGGCCCGCACATCAATCACGATATCACCGGATCCGTTAATACCCAATTCGAGGTCCGAAGCCCCAAGCTGAGTTTCGGAGGTGATACTCCCCGACCCGTTGATCTGCAGATCGCTGACCGTTTTCATCGGGATGGTAATTGTGATGGGCTTATTGGATGAAAAACAACGATCGGAGGATATTGTCAGTTTGTTACCGTTTTGTTCGATAACGATAGCTTCGATAAGGTTGCTTTCACCTTCAATTTTAACCTTTCCCGACGAATCGTTAACCAGCTTTACATCAGCACTTAATGAAAGTTTAACTGCAGT